>NZ_JAAOQS010000017.1:0-109960 GCF_011603105.1 Rhodococcus sp. A14
CCGCTCCCGTCCCGCCCCCCTGGCCGGGCGAATGTACCTTTCGGCGCACCTGAGGCGTTGAACGGCGCATTCACCCGGGCGCTCTGAGCATCCGGACCTCCGGCCGGGGGCGGGACGACGCCAGCTGGTAGTGCGACCGGAGGTCGGCGATCACGCGGTCGGGGTCGTCACGGACGGCGCTCGGTAGCGTCGGCAGCACGATGATGCCGTGGTTCTGCATCCGGGTGCGGCGCTCGACGGTCGATTTGTACGCCTTCGGTGCCAGATGCCAGTCGAGTGAGTCGATGTCCCAGGCGAATGCGACGTCGTCGATCCATCCGTCCGGCATGGCGATGAACTGTCCGTCGGCGTCGACGATCTTGCGGTTGAAAACCATTCGGGGCAGTCCGCTGCGCAGCCATAGTCTGCGGGCTTCGGCCTCGGACACCGAGTGGACGTCGGCACTCACTTCGCGCAGCACTGTCCGGGGGAGTGCTGCACCCCGGCCACTACCCGAGTCCAACTCCGCGATCAGCTCGGCAACGCTCACCTCGCCTCGCTGGATCACCTCGGCGATGAGGGATCGAGTGCTGTCCAGGGTGCGGCACCGTCGTGCTGCGTCGAGCAACGCGCGTGGAAGCGGTGCGCAGGGAAGCCCGTTGCGTGTCACCGGCACGGGCAACCGCGTCGTACGTTCGACGAGGACGAAGCCCGTGGACTGCACGCGCCGGTGCGTGGCGATCAGAACATGGGCGTCGCCGGAGTACGACGTTCCGTAGCCGTATTCGTGCAGCGCTGCTCGCCCGGTGAGGACTGCGTTCTGGCCGCTGAGCACGATCGCGGCCACGGCACGCTGACGCGCGGTCGGGTGGCCGTTGCCGAGCATCACGACACCCGGAAGGATGCGTTGCCACGGCCCGCCCGGACGGCATCGAGCGTCGATCGCCGAATTCGATACGCCCCATTGCCTCAACTCGGCGGTGCGGATGATTCCGGACCGGCTCACTCCGTACAGGTCTTCGAGGCGATGCCCCCACTCTCCCCGTCGCATGGAGTCGATGATGACGCACTCGCTGTCGGCGGCAGGTCTGGTCACCAGGCGATTTGGTGAGGTCTGTGGATAAGTAGGGGGCTGTGGATAACCCTCACATCCTGGCCGAATGTACCTCTCGCCGCCTCAGATGCGCCGAAAGGCACATTCGCCCGGGACTAGTGCACCCGGGGTCAGCGGCCCTCGAATTTCGGCGCGCGCTTTTCGGAGAAGGCTCGGGGGCCTTCCTTCGCGTCGGCGCTCGTGAAGACCTCGGTGCCGAGGGCGGCGTCGATCTGGAATGCCTCTTCCTCGTGCATGCCTTCGGTGTCGCGGATGGTCTTCAGGATCGCCTGGACGGCGAGGGGGCCGTTGGCGGAGATGAGGTCGGCGAGTTCGAGGGCCTTGTCGAGGGCCTGACCGTCGGGGACGACGTGCCCGATGAGGCCGATTTCCTTGGCCTCGGGGGCCTTGATGTGACGTCCGGTCAGCAGGATGTCGGCGGCGACGGTGTACGGAATCTGCCGGACGAGGCGCACGGCGGAGCCTCCGAGGGGGAAGAGTCCCCATTTGGCTTCGGAGACACCGAATTTGGCGCTCTCTCCGGCGACTCGGATGTCGGTGCCCTGCAGGATCTCGGTGCCGCCGGCGATGGCGGGACCCTCGACTGCGGCGATGAGGGGCTTGGTGAGGCGCCGTCCCTTCAGGAGCGCCTCTATCTTCGACAGGTCCCAGCCCGACGAATTCTTTCCCTCGCTCCGCTCGCCCGCGCCCGAGAACGAGTCGCCGGGGTGCTGCGACGTCATGGCCTTGAGGTCGGCGCCCGCGCAGAATGCGCCGCCTGCGCCGGTGAGGATGGCGACCCGGATGTCCGGGTCGGAGTCGACCTGATCCCACGCGTCCCGCATGATCGCCATCATTTCGCCGGACAGCGCGTTCTTCGCCTCGGGGCGGTTCATCGTCACGATAAGGACGTGCCCGCGCTTCTCCACGAGGCAGTGCGGCGACTGTGCCGAAATGTCGGATTTCTCGGTCGTTGTAGAGGACACTGAAGTCTCCCGAAGGGTGTGTGAGCTGGCTCTCAAATTGGGTCTTGCCAGAAACGGTAACACGTTCTACTTTGTTGACGTGGCCCTTAATATCGCAGACCTCGTAGAGCACGCAATCGACCTCGTTCCGGACCGCGTCGCGTTGGTGTCCGACGACCGGGAAGTGACGTACGCGCAGATGGAGGAGAGGGCCAATCGCCTCGGCCACTACCTGCGCGAACAGGGTGTCCAGCCCGGCGACAAGGTGGGCATCTACTGCCGGAACACCATCGAGGCCATCGAGGCGATGGTGGCGGTCTTCAAGATCCGTGCCGTGATGGTGAACGTCAACTACCGGTACATCGAGAACGAGTTGCAATACATCTTCGACAATTCGGACATGGTCGCGCTCGTTCACGAGCGCCGCTACTCCGACAAGGTGGCGAACGTGCTCCCCGAGACGCCGCTCCTGAAGACCACCGTCGTGGTCGAGGACGGCACCGATCTCGACTACGAAGGCATCGAATACGAGGCCGCTCTGGCGCAGGGTTCCCCCGACCGCGACTTCGGCGAGCGCAGCAACGATGACCTGTACATGCTCTACACCGGTGGCACCACCGGCAAACCCAAGGGCGTCATGTGGCGTCACGAGGACGTCTGGCGGGTTCTCGGTGGCGGCATCAACTTCATGACCGGGGAATACGTCGAGGACGAGTGGGACCTCGCGAAGCTGGGCGCCGAGAGCCCCGGCATGACCCGTTTCCCGATCCCGCCGATGATCCACGGCGGCAGCCAGTGGGCGGTGTTCCAGAGTCTGTTCGGCGGCGGAAAGTGCGTGATGCACCCCGAATTCGACGGCCACGACGTGTGGCGGATCGTCGATCAGCACAAGGTCAACCTCATCTTCATCACCGGCGACGCGATGGCGCGACCGATGCTCGACGCGCTGGTGGAGGGCGACAAGGCGAGCGGCGAACCCTACGACCTGTCGTCGCTGTTCCTGATGGCGAGTTCGGCGGCGCTGTTCTCGCCCAGCATCAAGGAGAAGTACCTCGAGCTGCTGCCCAACCGGATGATCACCGATTCGATCGGGTCGTCCGAGACCGGTTTCGGCGGCCTCAGCGTGGTCGCGAAGGGCGACTCGCACGGCGGCGGCCCGACGGTGAAGATCGACGCGTCCACGTCCGTTCTCGGTGAGGACGGCAACCCGGTCGAACCCGGCTCCGGCGTGATCGGGATCCTGGCGCGCAAGGGGCACATCCCCATCGGCTACTACAAGGACGACCAGAAGACCAAAGCCACGTTCAAGGAGATCAACGGCATCCGCTACTCGATCCCCGGCGACTTCGCGCAGGTGGAGGCGGACGGCACGGTGACGATGCTCGGCCGCGGTTCGGTGTCCATCAACAGCGGTGGCGAGAAGATCTTCCCCGAGGAGGTCGAGGGCGCGCTCAAGTCGCATCCCGACGTTTTCGACGCCATCGTGGTCGGCATCCCCGACGAACGCTTCGGCCAGCGGGTCGCCGCCGTCATCCAGGCCCGAGGCGGGGCGCGCCCGAGCCTGCACGAGATCGCCGACGCGGCACGCAAGGAGATTGCCGGATACAAGGTTCCGCGCAGCCTCTGGTTCGTCGACGAGATCAAGCGCTCACCGGCGGGTAAGCCCGACTACCGCTGGGCCAAGGAACAGACCGAGACCCGTCCGGCCGACGACCACAACGGCAACGGTTCGCCCGAAAGCAAAGGCGCGTAAATGCACACGAGTTTGAGCGAGAAGTTCGGCATCGAGTACCCGGTCTTCGGGTTCACTCCCTCCGAACACGTCGCCGCGGCGATCTCCCGGGCCGGCGGTCTGGGTGTACTCGGCTGCGTCCGGTTCAACGACCCCGAGGAACTCGAGGCCGTCCTGTCGTGGATGGACGAGAACACCGACGGCAAGCCGTACGGCGTCGACATCGTGATGCCCGCCAAGGTTCCCACCGAGGGCACGTCGGTGGACCTCGAGTCGCTGATCCCCGCGGAACACCGCGCGTTCGTCGACCGGACCCTGGCCGAGCTGGGGGTGCCGCCGTTGGATTCGGGCGCCGAACACGCGACCGGTGTGCTCGGCTGGCTGCACTCGGTGGCGCGCTCGCACGTGGACGTCGCCCTGAATCATCGAATTGCGTTGATCGCCAACGCCCTCGGTTCGCCGCCGAAGGATGTCATCGACCAGGCCCACGAGAAGGGCGTTCCGGTGGCCGCGCTGGCCGGCGCCGTCGAGCACGCGCGCAGGCACGTCGCGAACGGTGTCGACATCGTCATCGCGCAGGGGTACGAGGCCGGTGGGCACACCGGTGAGATCGCGTCGATGGTGCTGGTTCCCGAGATCGTCGATGCCATCGGTGATTCCGCCGCGGTCCTCGCGGCCGGTGGTATCGGCAGCGGACGTCAGGTCGCGGCTGCGCTGTCGCTGGGGGCGGCGGGGGTGTGGATGGGGTCGTACTGGCTCACCACCTCCGAGTACAAACTCGGCAGCGCGTCGTCCGAGGGGCCGTCCGCGATCCAGCGCGCCCTGCTCGGTGCGACGTCCGCCGACACGGTGCGGTCCCGGATCTACTCGGGTAAGCCCGCGCGCCTGCTCAAGACCAAGTGGACCGACGCCTGGTCGAAGCCGGACGCGCCGGCACCGCTACCGATGCCGCTGCAGAATCTGCTGGTCAGCGAGGCACATCAGCGGATCGCCGCGTCGGAGAACCCGGATGTCGTCGCGATGCCGGTGGGACAGATCGTCGGCCGGATGAACGAGATCCGTCCGGTGGCCGAGGTGATGGACGAACTCGTCAAGGGCTTCGACTCGGCGGTGTCCCGCCTCGACAGCTTCCGGTAGCCGATGTGAGTGGCAAAGTATGCGTCAGCACACTTTGCCACTCACCTGCGGGAGTAGCCGGTTCCGCCGCGGACCCACACCGGATCGGTGCAATTGGCGGCCTCGGCGCTCAACACGCGGGTGAGGACCTTGAACGTGGCGGTCCGCGGGAACTCGGCACACACCCGGATCAGGCTCGGGCGCTGCTTCGGACCCAGATCGGACTGCGCGTCGAGGAAGCTCGTGAAGGCCGCGGGATCGAAGTCACGCGTCGGGACGACGGCCGCCATCACCCGGTCCCCGACGTCGGGATCGGGCACCGCGTACACCGACACCTGGGCGAAGCCGTCGTACCGCATCAGGATGCGTTCGATGGGTGCCGAACCGATGTTCTCGCCGTCGACGCGCAACCATCCGGAACTGCGTCCCGCGAAGTACACGTATCCGTCGGCGTCCCGGTAGGCGAGGTCGCCGCTCCAGTACTTGCCGTCGCGGATCCGCTCGGCGTCGGCCTCGGGATTGTTGTAATAGCCCGCGAACGCACCCGACCCCGCGACGTTGACGAGTTCACCGGTCGCGGCCTCGGCGTTGGCCACTCGGCCGGCGGAATCGAATTCGGCTGGGGGACAAGGATCGCCGGTCTCGGGGTCGAGGATCGCGATGCCTTCGGGGAGCTTGCCGAGGGAGCCTGCCGGCGTCCCGGGGCCGGCGGAGATGGCGACACCACCCTCGGTGGAGCCGAATCCGTCGACCACCGCGGTGCCGAAGCGGCGCGAGAACGCCGCGACAGCGGGCGCGGACCCCTCGTTGCCGTACATCACCCGAAGTGTGTTGTCGGCGTCGTCGGGCATCTCCGGGGTAGCCAGCACATACGACAGCGGCTTTCCGACGTAGTTGGCGTACGTGACGCCGAACTTCCGCACGTCGGACAGGAAGTGGGACGCGGAGAACTTGCGCCGCAGCGCAATCGAGCTGTGTCCCGCGAGCGCCACGGACCATGCCGCCATCATGGCGTTGGAATGGAACATGGGCATCGACATGTAGACGACGTCATCCGGGGTCAGCCCGAAGCGTTCGGCGAGCATGATGCCGGGTCCGGTGATCTTCGCGTGGGTGCAGCGCACCGCCTTCGGATCGCCGCTCGTGCCCGACGTGAAGATGAGCATGAACAGGTCGTCGGCCGCGGCGGCCCTCGGCGTGAATTCGGGGCGCTCGCCGGCGAGCAGCGCGGACCAGTCCGGTGAATCCACGTCGACGACGGGAACGCAGGGGTCGAGACCGTCCAGCAGCGCGGACCGGCCGGATTCGGTGAAGACCACCTGGCAGTCGGCCAGCGCGATGTCGCGGGCCAGCGCCGCCCCGCGTCGAGTGGTGTTGAGCCCCACGAGCACGGCGCCGGACAGCGCCGCCGCCCCGGCGAGGAGCGAGAACTCGGGAACGTTGTCCATCAGGACACCGAAGTGCCGGGGACGCTGTGCATCGAGCAGGTCGTCGAGGATCGCGGCGCGCCGCAGGCTCGCCCGCACGTGTTCGGACCACGACAGGAACCGGTCCTCGAAGTACAGCCCCTGGGCGTCCGATTCTGCGACGCCCAGGAGCAGATCCGATACCGTGCGCGCGAGCGTGGCGGTCATGCCGGGACGGTGGCCAGTTCGGCGCCGAGGATCCGCAACTGCTGCGTGGCCGAACCGAGCCGGAATTCGAGTGCCTTGGCCGCGAGGAAGTACCGATGCACGGGGTGGTCCTCGTCGAGTCCGACGCCACCGTGGACGTGGACGAGGGTATGGGCCACCCGGTGTCCGGCGTCGGACGCCCAGAAGTTGGCGGTCTGGATGTCGCCTTCGCTGGGCAGGCCCTCGCTGAGCCGCCACGCCGCCTGCCACAGCGTGAGCCGGACGCCCTTCACGTCGATGTAACCGTCGGCGAGTCGCTGGGCCACGGCCTGGAAACTGCCGATGGGCCGACCGAACTGCACCCGCTCGCGGGCGTAGGCCGCAGTGAGTTTCAGGGCTTCGTCGAGGACGCCGTACTGGTACGCGCAGGCGCCGAGCGAGCCGCGCTCGACGAGCCGGTCCACGATCTCGCCGCCCTGGTCGACGGCACCGAGCACGCGGTCCTCGGTCAGCGACACTCCGCGGAGGGTCACCTCACCGGTGCTGGCCAGATCGACGGTCTGCTGGCGGGTGACGGTCACTCCGGCGTCGTCGGGGCGGACGAGGAAGACGGCCACACCGTCCGGGGTGGTCGCCGGGACCAGGAAGAGGTCGGCGGACGGCGCCGCGTCGACCACGATCTTGGTGCCGTCGAGGGTCCAGCCGCTCGCGCCGCGTTCGGCCCGCGTGACGGGCGCCCCCGGGGTGTCGTTGAGTTCCTCGTCGAGGGCGACGGTGAGGATCTTCTCGCCACGCGCGGCCGGAGTGCCCCAGTCGGAACGCTGCCGTTCGGTTCCGAACTTCGCGATCGCCCCTGCCGCCATCACGATCGACGACAGATAGGGCACCGGCGCGACGGCGCGGCCCAGTTCGACGAGGATGCTGCACTGCTCGAGAACGCCGAAACCGTCGCCGCCCACCGACTCCGGCAGCGCGGCGCTCAAAACGCCGGACGACGCGAGCGCGGACCACAGCCGGCGATCGATGCGGTCCTCCGCGTTGTCGAGTTCGCGCAGCCGGTCGTTGGTGACGAGGTCCGAGACGATTCCTCGGGTGAGGCCGGCCAGGTCCTGCTGGGCCTCGGTGGGGGTGAAGTCCATTGTCGTAGTCCTAACGCTTCGCTGGGGGCAGGCCGAGGGCGGTCATGGCGATGATGTCGCGCTGCACCTCGTTGGTTCCGCCGCCGAACGTGAGGATCAGCGACGACCGGTGCATCCGTTCGAGTCGCCCGCGCAGCAGGACCCCGGGGGAGTTCTGCCGCAGCGTGGCCGAAGGTCCGAGGATCTCCATCAGCAGCCGGTACGCCTCCGTGGCGAACTCCGTGCCGTAGACCTTGTTGGCCGACGCCGCTTCCGGGCCCGGCGCGTGGTCGGTAGACGAGGCGATCTCCCAGTTCATCAACTTGAGGTACTCGGCCTTGGCGTGGACCCGAGCCAGATTGATCTGCACCCATTCCTGGTCGATGACGCGGCGCCCGTCCGGCAACTTGGTGTTCTGCGCCCATTCGCGCACTTCACGCTGGGCGGTGAGGACCGGCCCGGCGGATGTCAGGGCGACGCGCTCGTGGTTGAGCTGATTGGTGATCAGTGCCCAGCCGCCGTGTTCGGGGCCGACCAGCGCGGACGACGGAACCCGCACGTCCTGGTAGTAGGTGGCGCTCGTGTCCGGACCCGCCATCGTGTGGACCGGGGTGTACGAGAAGCCTTCGGCGGTGGTCGGGACTATCAGCATGCTGATGCCCTTGTGCTTCTTGGCTTCGGGATCGGTGCGGCACGCCAGCCACACGTAATCGGCGTACGCGATCAGGCTCGTCCACATCTTCTGGCCGTTGATGACGTAATCGTCGCCGTCCTTGACGGCGGTGGTCCGGAGGCTGGCGAGGTCGGTGCCCGCTTCGGGCTCGGAGTAGCCGATGGAGAAGTGCAGTTCGCCGGCCGAGATCTGGGGCAGGAAGAACGCCTTCTGCTCGGGGGTGCCGAAGTGCATGATCGTCGGCGCCACCGAGTTGATGGTGAGGAAGGGGACCGGGGCGCCGGCGATGGCGGCCTCGTCCGTGAAGATCAGCTGCTCCATGGCCGACCGTTCCTGGCCGCCGTACTCCTTGGGCCACCCGAGCGTCAGCCAGCCGTCCCTGCCCATCTGGGCGACGACGTCGCGGTAGACGTTGCCCTCGCCGTATTCGCCGGTGGTGGCGGCCAGTGCCTCTCGACGCTCCGGCGTCATCAGCTTCGCGAAGTACGCGCGCAGCTCTTCCCGCAGCTGCTGCTGCTGCGGTGTGTAGGTGATGTGCATCGAAATACCTCTCCAGTCCGAGAGCGGAATCAGCTGAAATCTGGCACAGGTTCCAGTCTCTGCGGTGCATTCGCGGAGCCGGCCCCGGCCGGCCCCGGAGCGTGCCCGGTAGGCGTGCTCGCAGTCGTGGAACGAATCATTGCACACGACTGGAACAGGTTCTAGTGTTATCGCAGGAACGGAGTGTGCCGCAGCCCGGCGGCACCCGGATCCGCGAGTGACGAGACGAGGAGAAGTGAGGGTTGCCATGGAGGTCAGAGTCGATTTCGACCGTTGCGAGGCCAATGGCGTGTGCGTGGGGATCGCACCCGACATCTTCGAGCTCGACGACGACGATCAGCTGCACATTTCGAGTGCCGTTCCTCCCGCTGACCGGGAGGAAGACGTGCGTACGGCGATCGCCCAGTGTCCGAGGGCCGCACTCACCGAGCACCCCTGAGGATTGTTGCCCGGAATGAGAACACGTTCTACAGTGACGTCGACCTACCGCCGTGTCGTGGTTCGCGACCTGCGGCGAGTGCACAGAACCGGGAGAGCGTGTTCATGAATGCTGTGGCTGACCGCGATGTGAACGTGGACGGCAAGGTCGCCGTCGTGACCGGCGCCGGATCCGGCCTCGGGAAGTACGAGGCGATCGCATTGGCCCGCGCGGGTGCGTCCGTCGTCGTCAACGACCTGGTTGCGAACGACGCCGTGGAGGCCGCGCTCGAGGAGATCCGGGGTCTGGGCGCGAAGGTCGAATTCGTGGCAGGCGACATCGGGGAACGGTCCACCGCCGACGCGATCATGGAGGCGGCGCAGAGCCGGCTCGGCAGCCTCGACATCCTGGTGAACAATGCGGGCATCACGCGGGATCGCATGCTGTTCAACATGTCCGACGAGGACTGGGATCTGGTGCTGAAGGTTCATCTGCGCGGCCACTTCCTGCTGTGCCGCGCAGCCGCGTCGTACTGGCGGGGCAAGTCCAAGGAGGCCGGCGCGCCGGTATACGGGCGCATCGTCAACACCTCGTCCGAGGCAGGACTGCTCGGCCCCGAGGGGCAAGCGAACTACGGCGCCGCCAAAGCAGGCATCACGGCGCTCACGCTGTCGGCGGCCCGTGGGCTGTCCCGGTACGGCGTCCGAGCCAACGCGATCTGCCCCCGCGCCCGCACGTCGATGACGGAGAACGTCTTCGGAGAGGCGCCGGCCGAGGGGGTCGACCCGTTGTCGCCCGAGCATGTGGCCGCGCTGGTCGCCTACCTCGCATCGCCCGCCGCCGACTCCGTGAACGGTCAGGTCTTCGTCGTCTACGGCCCGATGGTGGCGTTGATGGCGGCACCGGTCGTGGAGCGGCGCTTCGATGCCGTGGACGGTCGGTGGACACCCGGTGCGCTCGCGGCGGAACTCGGGAACTACTTCGGGGATCGGGATCCTGCCACCATGTTCTCGGCCTCCGCGGCGCTACGCGAACTGGGCTGATCCGCGTCTCCGGGGCCGAAGAACCGACACGAAGGTTGTTTCCGTGTCGTTTCCGCAGGTAATGCGCCCGCGATGGGCGATACTGAAGGCAACTGAAGAGCGGCGGAACGGGGGCCGGGTGACCGTGGTGGGGTGTTCGAGAGGTGTGCCGGATATGACTAGATCGTGTTCTAGTTCTGCTGTCGTCGAGCAGTTCGATCGAGCCTGCCCATCCGGCCCGGGAGCTCCCGGTTCCGGCCTCCGTGTGCGGTCGCCGAGAGCTGGGGCAGGGAACGATTCCGGAGTTCGTCGGAGTACTGTCATCCTCACTCAAAGTGCTTGTGCTATAACATCTTAGGTCCGCTACTCGGATTTCCGCTCGGCGCGAATTGTCAAGTTTGCTCGGACGGAGGCACGCCCGGCGTTTCGGTCGAATTCGGCCCTCGGGGCGTGCTGAATGTGGGACGATTCATGCTGATGAGTGACCACCTTTGACAGGTGAACACGTTCTAGTTAATATGACCTGAGTCACAGACCGCCGGGGGGCTGGGCTCGAACTGACAGTCGGTGCTGGGCGAGATCATGGACGAGGAGGACGGATGGTAGACCTCCTCGAGGTGCCGTTGCGTGCGGTCGGCGGGTTCTTCTCGATGTCGGGCGAAACGTTGAGGGCAGTCTTTTCGAGGCCCTTCCAGCGTCGCGAGTTCGTCGACCAGGCGTGGTTCGTCGCCCGGGTCTCGATGGTGCCCACCGTGCTGGTGGCCATCCCGTTCACGGTGCTGGTGAGCTTCACGATCAACATCCTCCTCCGTGAGATCGGCGCCGCCGACCTCAGCGGCGCCGGCGCCGCTCTCGGCACCGTGACCCAGGTCGGTCCCATCGTCACCGTGCTCATCGTCGCTGGTGCAGGCGCCACCGCCATCTGCGCAGACCTCTCCGCCCGCACCATCCGCGAAGAGATCGACGCGATGCGGGTGCTGGGCATCAATCCGATCCACCGCCTGGTCGTGCCACGAGTGCTGGCGTCGACCGTCGTGGCGCTCCTGCTCAACGGGCTGGTCTGCACCATCGGCATCCTCGGCGGCTTCGTCTTCTCGGTCTACATCCAGGACGTCAACCCGGGTGCGTTCGTCAACGGCATCACCCTGCTCACCGGATTCGGGGAGCTCGTGATCTCGGAAGTCAAAGCCGGTCTGTTCGGCATGATCGCCGGCCTCGTCGCCGCCTACCTCGGCCTGAACGTCAGGGGTGGCGCGAAGAGCGTCGGTGACGCCGTCAACCAGACCGTCGTGTTCTCGTTCATGGCCCTTTTCGTGGTCAACGTTCTCGTCACCGCCGTCGGCATCAAGCTGACGGCAGGGTGATCGACATGGTGGTGGAGTAGATGGCACTAGCGGCGGCCGGGCGCTTTCCCCGAACTCGCAGACGGTTCGCGTCGGCGTCCCGCTCGATCGACCGGCTCGGTGAGCAGGCGCTGTTCTTCGCGCGTGCCATCGGATGGGCGCCCCGCGCCCTGATGCACTACCCGAAGGAGACGCTGCGGCTCATCGCCGAGATCAGCATGGGCACGGGTGCTCTCGCCGTGATCGGCGGAACGGTCGTCATCGTCGGCTTCCTGACCCTGTTCACCGGCGGCACCATCGCGGTGCAGGGCTACAGCTCGCTCGGCAACATCGGCGTCGAAGCCCTCACCGGCTTCTTCGCGGCCTTCATCAATGTGCGTATCGCGGCACCGGTCATCGCGGGCATCGGGCTGGCGGCCACCATCGGCGCCGGCTCCACCGCCCAGCTCGGCGCCATGCGCGTCTCGGAGGAGATCGACGCGCTCGAGACGATGGCGATCCCGTCGATCCCGTACCTGGTCAGCACACGTGTCATGGCGGGCATGATCGCCATCATCCCGCTGTACGCCCTGGCGGTGATCGCGTCGTTCATGGCCAGCCGGTTCGCGACGGTGGTGCTGTACGACCAGTCGTCCGGCGTGTACGACCACTACTTCTCGACGTTCCTGATACCCACGGACATCCTGTGGTCGTTCGCCCAGGCCATCGTCATGGCGATCGCGATCATGCTCATCCACACCTACTACGGTTTCAACGCCTCGGGCGGTCCGGTCGGTGTCGGTGTGGCCGTCGGCAACGCGGTGCGCTCCTCGCTGATCGCCGTCGTCACCGTCACCCTGCTCATCTCGCTCGCCATCTACGGCGGGTCCGGCAACTTCAACCTTTCGGGATAGGGGTGCCGGTAGATGACTGATTCGGGTGGGAAGAAGAAGCTCGCGGCACTCGTCCTCGTCGTGAGTCTTCTCGCGATCATCGGTGTGTCACTGGCCATGTTCAACGGAACCTTCAGCGAGTCCACGCCCGTCACCGTCACGTCGGATCGCTCCGGGCTGGTGATGGAACCCGACGCCAAGGTCAAGCTCCTCGGCGTCGAGGTCGGCCGCGTCGGCTCCATCGAGCACGTGACGGACGGCGCCGAGCTGAAACTGGCGATGTATCCCGACATGATGTCGCTGATACCCTCCAACGCCACCGTGGAGATCAAGTCCACCACCGTGTTCGGCGCCAAGTACGTCAACTTCGTGATGCCGGAGAACCCGGCGTCCACCCATCTCCAGCCGGGGGCCGTCATCGCGTCCGACAACGTCACCGTCGAGTTCAACACGGTCTTCCAGCACCTGTCCGACGTACTGACCCAGGTGCAGCCGGAGAAGCTGAACGCCACGCTCGGGGCCATCTCCTCGGCGTTGCGCGGACGCGGCGAAGAACTCGGCGCCCTGCTCGAGCAGAGCGACAGGTACCTGGCGAAGATGAATCCGAGTCTGCCTCAGCTGCAGGAAGATCTGGCGAAGGCCGCGCAGGTCACCGACGTGTACGCCGACACCGCACCGGATCTGCTGCGGGTACTCGACAACGCGACGGCCACCAGCGCCACCGTCGTCGACGAACAGGACAACCTGGATGCCGTCCTGCTCAACGTCACGGGGCTGGCCGACACGGCGAACACCGTGCTGACCGAGAACGAGCAGAACCTGAACTCCTCCCTCGACCTGCTGCTCCCGACGACGGATCTGCTGGCCGAGTACTCGCCCGAGATCTCCTGCTTCATCGTCGGCCTGAACAACGTGATCCCCCTCGCCGAACAGCTCATCGGCGGCAATCAGCCGGGTATCGCGCTGAGCGCCAGCTTCATGTACGGGCAGGAGCCATACACCTATCCGAAGGACCTGCCGAAAGTGAACGCGACAGGTGGGCCGAACTGCCACGGTCTTCCCAACCCCGATCTCAGCAAGCATGCGAACTTCGTCGTGGCCGACACCGGAACGGTGCCGTTCGTGCCGTCGACGGAAGTCCAGGTGCACCTGCCCAAGGTGTTCCAGTTGCTGTTCGCAGGCGTGTACCCCGGGCAGGGTGGGCAGTGACTGTGCGAGCGACCACGGTCAAACTGCTGATCTTCGCGACGGTGATGTCGGTGATCTTCGCCGGACTCGCCCTGGTGTTCAGCCAGTACCGGTTCAGCAGTTCCGACGGCTACCACGCCACGTTCACCGACGTGTCCGGGCTCAAGCCCGGCGACAAGGTGCGCATCGCCGGCGTCCCCGTCGGCGCCGTCGAGAAGGTGAGCATCGACGACGACAACCTCGCCGACGTCGATTTCACCGTCGACACCAAGTACTCGCTGTTCGACGGGACCAAGGCCACGGTGCGGTACGAGAACCTCGTCGGCGACCGGTACATGGAACTTCTCGAAGGTGCCGGATCGGTGGAACCCCTGCCGGACGGTGGATCCATCCCGGTCGAGAACACCTCTCCCGCACTCGATCTCGACCTTCTGCTGGGTGGGTTCAAACCGTTGCTGCGGGCATTGGACCCGCAGCAGGTCAACGACCTGTCCCAGGCCCTCGTCCAGGTGTTCCAGGGGCAGGGCGGAACGCTCGTCTCGCTCCTCGGGAGCACGAGTTCGTTCACGAACACCCTGGCCGACCGGGACCAGTTGATCGGCGAGGTGATCACGAACCTCAACCAGGTCCTCGGCACCATCAACGACCGCGGCGATCAGTTCCGGTCGACGCTCGACCAGTTGCAGCAGTTGGTCAGCGGGCTGTCCCAGGACCGCGATCAGATCGGTGACGCCATTCCCCGCATCGCCGGGGCGACGGGGGATCTCGCGAATCTGCTCGAAGGTGTGCGGCCACCGTTGCAGAGCACGATCGCCGAGGCCAATCGCACCGCAACTCAGCTCCAGGCGGGGGAGGACGACCTCGACTGGGTGCTCCAGAATCTGCCCGACGCCTACCGGCGGCTCATCCGCATCGGCACGTACGGCAGCTTCTTCCAGATGTACGTCTGCACGGTCAAGTTCAAGTTCTCCGGCCCGGACGGATCGGATCTGCTCCTCAACATGCCGGGCGGTCAGACGGCAGGGAGGTGTGCACCGTAGCCATGAAGCGCGAACGTAATCCCGTACAGGTGGGAATCATCGGTGTCGCCATCGCGAGCATGATCGTGATCGCCACCCTGCAATATGATCAGCTGCAATTCCTTTCGGGCGGAACGCAGTACTCCGCCTACTTCGAGGACGCGGGTGGGCTGATGACCGGCGACACGGTGACGCTCGCCGGCGTCGACGTGGGGAAGGTCGCCGAGGTCGAACTCGACGGTCAGCACGTGCTCGTCACGTTCACGATCCAGGACGGCGTCGCCCTCGGCGACGCCACCGAAGCGAACATCAAGACGAACACCGTTCTCGGACGCAAGTCTCTGGCCGTCACCCCGCTCGGGTACGACACGATGCCGGTGGGCTCGACGATTCCGTTGGAGCGCACCAACTCTCCGTACTCTCTCAACGACGCGCTCGGCGATCTGTCGAACACCGTCTCCGAACTCGACACCGACGAGGTCAACAACGCGTTGAACGCGATGTCCGGCGCTCTCGAGAACACACCGCCCGAGTTGCGCACCGCACTGGACGGCCTGTCCCGCCTGTCGGAGAGCATCAATTCGCGGGACGAGACGCTGCGACAGCTGCTCTCGCGTGCCGAGAACGTGACGGGAATCCTCGCCGAGCGCAGCGGGCAGATCAACTCGCTGATCGTCGACGGGAACCAGCTGTTCGGCGAGCTCGACCGTCGCCGCACGGCGATCAGCCAGCTGATCGTGAACATCTCCGCGGTGTCCCGGCAGCTCACGGGACTGGTCCAGGACAACGAGGAGCAGATGAAACCGACGCTCGACAAGCTGAACTCGGTGGTCGACGTCCTGCAGCGGAACAAGGACAACATCTCGCAGGCTCTCGACGGCCTCGCGCCGTACGCCACTCAGCTCGGCGAGTCGGTCGGTAGCGGCCCGTTCTTCATGGCGTACGTCTACAACATCGGCATCGGCAACCTGTTCCAGGGGCTCAGCGACGCGGTGACGTGGCCGGAGCATCTCCCCAACGACCTCCAGGCCTACCTGCAGACAGGTCCGTCCATCGAGCTGAGGGAACCGCCGCGATGACGACGAACCCGGAAATCACCAACACGCGGAAGAAGTGGCTGATCCGCGGCGGCGTCGCGGCGGTCGTGGTGGTGCTGATCGTCGGCGCCGCAGTGATGTTCGTGCCCAAACTCTTCCAGAACACGATCACCGCGTACTTCCCGGCGACCACCGGGCTGTATTCGGGCGACGACGTCCGCGTCCTCGGTGTGAAGGTGGGGACGATCGATTCGATCGAGCCCGGCGCCGACTTCGCGCGGGTCACGATGAACGTGAAGAAGAGCGTCGAGATTCCGGCCGACGCGAAGGCCGTCATCGTCGCACCCAGCCTGGTGTCGGGACGGTTCGTCCAGCTCACACCCGTGTACGCGGGTGGGCCGACGATGGGCGACGGTGCGAGCATCCCCGTGGAGCGCACCGCCGTCCCGGTGGAGTGGGACGAGATCAAGACCGAGCTGAACAAGCTGTCGGAGGCGCTCGGACCGCAGGGCGCCGACCCGCAAGGCTCGCTCGGCACGTTCATCGATACCGCGGCCGACAACCTCGACGGCAACGGAGAGTCGTTGCGGAACACGCTGCGGGAACTGTCGGAGACCATGCGGACCCTGTCCGACGGCCGGACCGACCTGTTCTCCACCATCCGCAACCTGCAGACGTTCGTGGCGGCTCTCTCGTCGAGCAACGAGCAGATCGTCCAGTTCGAGGGCAGGCTCGCGTCCGTGTCGAACATGCTTGCCACCAACTCCGACGAACTCGGAACCGCCCTGAACGATCTCGACCTCGCACTCGGCGACGTCAACCGGTTCGTCGTGGAGAACCGGGCAAGTCTCAGCGAACAGGTCGGCCGCCTGGCCGACGCCACCCAGGTGCTCGCCGACAAGAGGCCGCAGATCGAGCAGGTGCTCCACGTCGCGCCCACGGCGCTGGCCAACTTCAGCAACATCTACAAGCCGGCGCAGGGTTCACTGGTCGGTGCGGTCGCAATGGCGAACTTCGGGAACCCTGTGAACTTCATGTGCGGTGCCATCCAGAGCCTGCAGGCCAACGAGGCGAACCGGAGCGCGGACCTGTGCACCCAGTACCTGTCGCCGGTCCTGAACTCGCTGACGGCGAACTACCTGCCCATACTCACCAACCCGACGACGGGTGTGAACGCCTTCCCCGACCAGATCGAATTCACCCCGCCGAGTCTCGAGGCCTCCGTACCTCCGCGGTCCGCGCCGCCGATGACCGGGACCCTCGCCGGGATGCCGACCGTCGCCGTGCCCAAGGACCTGAACGATCTGCTGCAGCCGGGAGGTGGGCGATGACGAAGCACACACGGGTGCGTCGCGGCGCCATCGCGGCCGTGGCGATCACGTTGTCCTTCACCCTGACCGGGTGCGAGTGGGAAGGGCTGAACTCGCTTCCGCTGCCGGGCACCGAGGGGCAGGGCGACGACGCCTACACGGTCGAGATCCAGATGCCCAATGTCACGACGCTGTCGCAGAACTCGCCAGTCCGCGTGAACGACGTGACGGTGGGTTCGGTGACGGGCATCGACGTGCAGGACTGGCACGCACTGGTCACCGTCTCGATCAACGGCGACGTCCAACTGCCTGCCAACGCGACCGCCAAGATCGGCCAGACCAGCCTCCTCGGCTCGCAGCACCTCGAACTGGCTCCGCCGACCGACACCGAGCCCGAGGGCAGGCTCGAGAACGGCGACGTGATCCCCATCGAGCGGGCGGGCGCCTACCCGACCACCGAGCAGACGTTGTCGTCACTGTCGGTGGTACTCAACGGTGGCGGCATCGCCCAGATCCACGACATCACCCAGGAACTCAACGCCGCACTGGGCGGCCGGGAGGACTCGATCCGGGATCTTCTCCCGCAGCTCGACCAGCTCGTCACGAGCCTGGATCAGCAGCGCGGAGACATCATCGGCGCGATGGAGGGACTCGACCGGCTGGCGGGCACCGTCAACGAGCAGAAGGCCACCCTGGACGCGGCGCTGGACGGCATCCCGCCCGCGCTGGAAGTGCTCGTCACCCAACGGCAGAACCTCACCACCGCGCTGGTCGAGGTGGGCAAGCTCAGCGACACCGCTTCCCGTCTCGTGGAGAACAGCGGCGAGGAACTGAAAGCGAACCTGGCAAACCTGACACCGGTGCTGCGTGAACTCGCCAACTCGGGTAGCGCGCTGACCGAGGTGCTGACCCTGATGCTCACGTACCCCTTCCCGATGAAGACGATGGACAAGGCGATTCAGGGTGACTACGCGAACCTCATGATGACGATCGACATGACCAACGAACGCGTCGACAGCAACTTCCTGACCGGCACCGGCCTCGGCGGATCGCTCGGCGGCGTCGAGGGCGCCGTGGGATCGCTCGCCGGGGTGGCCGGGCAGTCGGGCGATCCGCTGCAGGCACCCCTGCAGCCGGCTCCGAAACCGGCACCCGCACCCCCGGTGATTCCGGGGCTTCCGCAGATACCAGGACTGCCGCAGATACCGGGCCTTCCGCCGCAACTGGGAGGGGCGCCGACACCATGAGAATGACGAGATTCGTTCGCATTCAGCTGATCATCTTCTCGATTCTCACCGTCATCGGGCTCGTGGTGATGTCGATCCAGTACGTGAAGGTGCCGGTGCTGTTCGGCGTCGGGCGCTACGAGGTGAGTGTCCGACTGCCGTCCACCGGTGGGCTCTACTCGCACGCCAATGTCGCCTATCGCGGCACCAACATCGGTGTCGTCGAGACCGTGACGCTCACCGGCGACGGTGTGGAAGCGAAGATGTCGCTCGACAGCGACTACAAGATTCCGGCCGACGTCGACGCGGCAGTCAAGAGCGTGTCGGCGGTCGGCGAGCAGTACGTCGATCTGATCCCCCGGGACGGCGCCGCCGAGGCCGACGGCCCGTACCTCGCGAACGGCGACGTGATCCCGTTGGATCGTGCCACCATTCCGCAGGACGTCGGCGAGATGCTCGACCAGGCGGACGAACTGCTCGCGAGTATTTCGGACACCAGGTTGCAGACGGTGATCGACGAGGCGTTCACGGCGTTCAACGGGTCGGGCCCCGACCTGCAGCGGCTCATCGACTCGGCCCGGTTGTTCGTGGAGGAAGCCGACGCGAACAGCGACGCGACGAAGGCCCTGATCGACCAGGTCGGCCCACTGCTCGACACCCAGACGGTCAGCAGCGACGCCATCCGGTCGTGGACCCAGGACCTGGTGACGTTCACCGACCAGTTGCGGGCGAGCGACCCGAGCCTGCGGTCGGTGCTGGAAAAGGGCCCGGGAACGGCGCAGGAGGCCACCCAGCTGTTCCAGGACCTGCAGCCGACACTGCCGATTCTGCTGCGGAACCTGGTGAGCGTCGGCCAGGTCGGGGTGATCTACAACAAGAGCATCGAGCAGGTTCTGGTCATCTACCCGCCCCTGACCGCGGCGCTCGTGACGGCGGCGACAGGCGGGCCGGTGGAGGACGGCGCGATCGTCGACTTCGCGCTGCAACTGCACGACCCGCCGGCCTGCACGACGGGATTCCTGCCCCCGGAGCAACGCCGGTCGGGAGATCAGACCGACCCGATCGCGACACCGAACGACCTGTACTGCAAGGCCGCTCCGGACGACCCGGCCGTGGTGCGTGGCGCGCGGAACCTGCCGTGCATGGAGTTCCCGGGACGTCGCGCGCCGACGGTCGAGGCGTGCCGCGAGGGCTGGGAGGCGTCGGGCAACAACCCGCCGTACGGGCCGATCATGCCGCCGGATGTACCCTCGTACACAGCCGTTCCGAGTTCCTACGAAGGCGCCGCGGGTGCACCGGTCGCGGCCGTGCCCTACGACCCGGCCACCGGTAGCTTCATTGGTTCGGATGGAAAGACGTACACCCAACCGGATCTGGCGGTGCAGGGAAAGGACTCGACGTGGCAGACGATGATGACAGGTCAGCAGATTTGAGTTCCAGCACAGACGAGCGCGCAACCGACTCCGCGGAGCAGGCGACCGAGCAGACGGCCGCGGCGAAGGACCGGAGTAGGCGAAGGGCAGTCCGGCACGCCGGCCCGCCGGTGGGGGAGACCGCGGCGCCGAAGCCGGTGGTCCTCGCCAAGCAGGCAGACGCGAAAGCCGAGCCCGAGTCGGAGAAGGTCTCGACGACGAAGGCGGCATCCCAGGACGCTCCGGCGCTCGGCGCACCGAAGCAGCGTCGTCCCCTGAAGTCGTTGCTCGCGTGGGGCGTTACCGCGGTCGTCATCGTCGCACTGGTCGTCGCGGCGGTGATGCTGCTGCTCGACCGACAGTCCGCACGGGAACGGGACGATCGCCGTCAGGCCTTCGTCGACACGGCCCGGCAGACGGTGCTCAACCTGACGACCATCCATCCCGGGACCGCGAAGGAAGACGTCGACCGGATCATCGCCGGCGCGTCGGGTCAGTTCCTCGAAGAGTTCCAGGGCCGTGAGGATCCGTTCGTCGGCGTCGTGCAGGACGCGAATGTGACCACCGAGGGCCAGGTCATCGAGGCCGGCGTCGAGAACGGGAGCGAGACCTCGATCTCGGCGAACGTTCTGGTGGCCGCCCGGACGATGGTGAGCAGCAAGGAGCAACCGGAACCCTCACCGCGCGACTTCCGGATGCGAGTGACGGTCAGCGACGTCGACGGCAAGTTGACCGCATCGAAGGTGGAGTTCGTCCCATGAGCGACAACAACGAAGACAAGCGAAAGTTCGCCGTCACCAAGCAGGCAGCGCTGAAGATCGCGGCCGCGGTCGTGGTGGTTGCGCTCGCCGTCGGAGTGGGCTTCCTCTGGTACGGCCACCGGCAGGATCAACTCTCGGAGCAGGCGCGCATCGACGCCGTCGACGCCGCGGGCAAGCAGGCGGTCGCGATGCTGGCGTACGACTTCGCCGACGTCGACAACCAGTTGGCTGCTGCCGCAGACGGACTCACCGGCTCGTTCCGCGACGACTACACCACACTCGTGCAGGAGACCATCGCGCCGGGCGCCAAGGAGAAGCAACTCACCGTGCAGGTGTCGGTACAGGCCGCCGCGCCCGTGTCGACCACACCCGACGAGGCGGTGGTCCTGCTGTACCTCAACCAGACGACGACGAGCGCCGACGCTCCCGACGCCCGAACGTCGGGCAGCCGCGTGCGGGTGTCGCTGCAGAAGGTCGACGACCGCTGGCTCGTCGATCAGTTGACCCCGGTGTAGCGGTGCCGGACCCCACGCCGACCGTAGCGGAACTGCTTGATGCCGTTGGGCGTTCACCGTCCGCGGTCGCGGCGCACGACCGAGCCGCGTGGGTCGGGCTGTTCTCGGACGGCGCCCGGGTCAACGACCCGGTGGGCTCGCGGCCACACGTCGGCACGGCAGCGATCGAACGGTTCTACGACACGTTCATCGCCCCCAATTCGATCACGTTCCATGTGACGCGGGACGTGGTGTGCGGGATGTCGGTGGTCCGAGACCTCGACCTGGAGACCCGGATGTCGACGGGAGTGGTGCTGACGGTGCCGATGCACCTGCGCTACGACCTCGTGGTGGAGTCGGGTGTCGTGGCCGTCGACGGGTTGTATGCGCACTGGGAACTGCCCGTGATGATCGCCCAATTAGCCAGGGCGGGGTGGCGGGGCGCGGCGGCGTCGGTGAAGCTGGCGCCGCAACTACTCTCGAATCAGGGCGTACTCGGTGTAACGGGTTTCATGCGAGGGCTGCGAACCGTCGGACGTCCGGGTAGGAACGCCGCCACCGGATTTCTGGTGGCCGTCCGCAGTCAGGACACGGCCGCGATGTCGGAGAGGCTCGCTCCCGGTGCGGTTCTCGAGCTGTCGCCGGGTACCCCGCTCTCTCGCGCTCAGTTCGCGGGAAGTCTCCGTGAACTGCAGTGGAGCAAGATGATCGTGGCGGGGCGCACCGTGACGGCATCCGTGCGCGTGGCCGCGTGGGAGGGTGTGGCCCTCCTGGAGTTCGCGCACCGCTCCCATGAGATCTCGCGAGTGCGGATGTTCGTCGAGGCGGTCACCCCCTTCACAAAATGAAACAAGTTCTAGTACTGTCGGGGTCTCCTGGCCGATTGTCGACGCACGACGTTGCGTGGCGGGGCCACAACCGAACGGGGAGTCGTCGATGAAGGTTGCAGTAACCGGCGCCGCGGGATTCGTGGGCAACAATCTGCTGAATCTGTTGGTCGAGGCGGGGCACGAGGTGACCGCAATCGACCGCGTGCGTTCCCGGTACGCACCCGAATACGGGGTCACGTGGGTGAACGCCGACGTGCTCGACGTCGAATCCATGAAGCGGGCGCTGGACGGCGCCGAGGTGGTCTACCACCTGGTCGCGATGATCACCCTCGCCCAGAAGGACGATCTGGCCTGGACCGTCAACACCAAGGGCGTCCGGACCGTCGCCGAAGCCGCTCTCGCAGTGGGTGTTCGGCGGATGGTGCATTGCAGTTCCGTGCACTCCTTCGATCAGAGCAGTTGCGGCGGGACGCTCGACGAGAACTCGCCCCGGTCCGTCGACGCGTCGATCCCGGTGTACGACAGGTCCAAATGGGCGGGCGAGATCGAACTCCGCGAGGTGGTCGAGGCCGGGCTCGACGCGGTGATCTGCAATCCCACCGGGGTGTACGGGCCCGTCGACTATGGACTGTCGCGGGTGAACGCGTTGCTGCGCAACGCCGCTCGCGGCCGCGTTCCCGCGGCGGTGCAGGGCGGGTTCGACTTCGTCGACGTCCGCGACGTCGCCGCCGGACTGATCGCAGCCGGGGAGAAGGGCCGGACCGGTGAGAACTATCTGATCTCTGGGCACATGCTCGGCATGCACGATGCCGTGAGGAGGGCTGCGCGTGCGGCGGGTCGTCGGGGGCCGCTGTACTCGTTCCCACTCAGTGTCATCGAACGCGTGCTGCCGATCGCCGAACCGATCGGGACCCGGTTCGGCTCCGACGTGCTGTCGCGGTCGGCGATGGCGGCGCTGCTCGCGGCGCCCGTCATCGACGGCACCAAGGCGCGGTCCGAACTCGGCTACGTTCCGCGTCCCGCCGACGAGACGATCCGCGACTTCGTCGCCTTCCTGGTGACGTCCGGTCAGCTGAGCCGGGGCGGTCAGTTCTCCCCGGTCGCGTCCTCGTTGTAGTCGGACTCGGAAGCCTCGGCGGGAGCGATCAGTGCCGGGCCGGCGGCGCCGCCGTGAGCGAGGGCGTCGAGGAAGGACCTGGCCCACCGGTCGACGTCGTGTGCGAGGACCTGCCTGCGCAGGGCCCGCATGTGGCGTCGGCCGTCCTCCTTCGGCTGGTTCAGGGCCTGCTCCATCGCGTCCTTGACGCTGTCGAGATCGTGCGGATTGCACAGGAACGCCTGACGGAGTTCGGCGGCCGCGCCGGTGAACTCGCTGAGCAGCAGCGCACCGCCGAGATCACTGCGGCACGCCACGTACTCCTTGGCGACGAGGTTCATGCCGTCTCGCAGCGGAGTCACCAGCATCACGTCGGCGGCGACGAAGAAGGCGATCAGCTCCTCGCGGGGGATCGGCCGGTGCAGGTAGTGCACCACCGGCCGGCCGACCTCGCTGTACTCGCCGTTGATCCGCGACACCTTGCGTTCGATGTCGTCGCGCATCTGCACGTAGCTGTCGACCCGCTCGCGGCTCGGCGTGGCCAGCTGCACCATCACCGTGTCGGCGGGATCGATGCGCTGCTCGTCGAGCAGTTCGTGCAGCGCGGCGAGGCGGACGTCGATGCCCTTCGTGTAATCGAGGCGGTCGACGCCGAGCATGATGTGCTTGGGATTGCCCAGTTCCTTGCGGATCTTCTTGGCGCGGTCCCGGATCGACTTGGACCGGGACTGCTCGTCCAACTGCCCCGAATCGATGGAGATCGGAAACGCGCCGACGCGCACCGTGCGGAACCCCACCTGCACGACGCCCAACTTGGAGCGGACGCCCACGTTGCCGCGGGACGTCTGCTGACCGGCGAGTTTGCGGGCCAGGTACAGGAAGTTCTGGGCACCGCCCGGGAGGTGGAACCCGATCAGGTCGGCGCCGAGCAGGCCCTCGATGATCTCGGTGCGCCACGGCATCTGCATGAACAGTTCCACCGGCGGGAACGGAATGTGCAGGAAGAACCCGATGGTGAGGTCGGGGCGGAGCATGCGCAGCATCTTCGGAACGAGCTGCAGCTGATAGTCCTGGATCCACACCGTGGCGCCGTGTGCGGCCGCCTTCGACGTGGCCTCCGCGAAGCGCCGGTTGACCTCGACGTACGCGTTCCACCAGTCGCGGTTGTACTCGGGCTTGACGATGACGTCGTGGTAGAGCGGCCAGAGGGTGGCGTTGGAGAAGCCCTCGTAGTAGTCGGCGATCTCCGCGGCGCTCAGCGGAACGGGGTAGAGCTCGAGATCGTCCTCGACGACGGGATCGAGCTCGGCGTCCGCGACCCCCGCCCAGCCGACCCATGCGCCCTTGTTGCGGCGCAGGATCGGCTCGAGCGCGGTGACGAGGCCACCGGGGCTGCGCTTCCAGCGCGTGGTGCCGTCCGGAAGGCGTTCGAGGTCGACGGGGAGTCGGTTCGCGACGACGACGAAGTCGGCTTGCCCGGACACAGGATCAGAAGTCGAGCGTGATGACGATGCTGACGATTCCGAACTGGCAGCCACGGGCTTCCTTCGCAGTCGAAGTGGACGAAATTCTCAGTCGAGCTTGCTGGTGGGTCCGATTCCGAGCATGGAGAGCAGCATCCTGCACTCGTCGGCATCTTCGGCGTATGCAGCGACAACGCGCTGCGCCTGGCGGGCGGTCTCGTCGGCTAGGGGTTCGAGATCCTCGTCCGCGATGTCGTTTTCGGCGGTCGTCTTCGCGGCCATCTTTGTCCTCTCGGGCTTGCTGCTGCGTCACGCGCAGTAGTTCGTATCGGCGACTCTATGAGAACCGGGCATGTCAACGCTAGTTGCCCATCGATTAAGGTTCATCTAGTTAGGGTCTGCTTACTTGGTTGGTGGGTGGGTGGGGAAGCGTCGGCGTTGGGAGTTACGCGCGTGAAGACTGGTGGCACCGCAATTCTGCGTCGCACGCTGGTGCGGAATCGTGTTCGGCTGGGGATCGGCACCGTGCTCGTCTGCCTGCATCAGGTGGCGGAGACGCTGGTCCCGATCTCGATCGGCGTGATCGTCGACCGGGCCGTCGCGACCGGGGACGTGTTCGCTCTCGCGGTGTGGCTGTGCGCCCTGGCGCTGCTGTTCCTGGTGCTCACCGCGGCGTGGCGTTTCGGTGCCCGGTTCATCGTCGTGGCGATGCAGAACGAGGCGCACCAGCTGCGGATGGAGGTGGCGCACCGCATCCTCGACCCGCGGGGAGTGCGCACCGACCTGCGTGCCGGTGAGCTGCTGTCCGTGTCGACGTCGGACGCCGACCGTGCGGCCTGGATCGCGGACATCACACCGCGGGCCGCGGCGGCCCTCACCGCGGCGATCGGATCCGCCGTCGCCCTCCTGCTGATCGACGTGCCGCTCGGACTCGCCGTTCTGATCGGCACCCCCGTTTTCCTCGGTCTCCTCCAGCTCGCGGCGCCGCTGATCACCCGCCGGGCCACCGATCAGCAGGCCGCCGTCGCGCGGGCCTCGGCCATGGCCACCGACCTCGTCAGCGGGCTCCGCCCCCTGCGCGGGATCGGCGCCGAGGTGTCGGCGTCGCGGCGATACCGGACGGCCAGCCGCGAGGCGCTCGGCGCCACCCTGCACACGGCGAAGAGTTCCGCCGTGTTCGCCGGGGCGTCGATGACCGTCAGCGCCCTCCTCGCCGTCGGTGTCGCGGGTGTCGCAGGCTGGTTCGCCCTCGAGGGGCGCATCACCATCGGCGAGCTGATCACCGTCGTCGGACTGTCCCAGTTCTTCATCGAACCGCTCGGCGTCCTGGCCGGTCTGCCCGGGTTCCTCGCCCTCGCCCGCGCGTCGGCGGACCGCCTCGCCCTGGTCCTCGATGCGGAACCTCTGCTGCCCGCCGGGTCGGGCCGGACACTCGACGGCAGCGAGCTCAGCCTGACCGGGGTGTCCTACCGGTCCCTGAACGCGGTGGACCTCCGGGTCACCCCCGGCGAACTGCTCGGCATCGTCGCGTACCGCCCGCAGGACGCGGAGGCGCTGGCCGCGCTGCTGTCCGGGCAGGTTCCGCCCGACCGGTACGACGGCGAACTGACGGTGGGCGGAGTGCAGCTGTCGGACGCGGATCTCGCGCAGGCCCGCCGGGCGCTGCTCGTCGAACCGCACAACGGCGACCTGTTCTCCGGAACCGTCGCGTCGAACGTGACCGCAGGCAGGTCCGGCGCGACGGCGTCCGAGGTGCAGGCGGCGCTGACCGCGTCCGCGGCGGTGGACGTCGTCGAAGCACACCCCGAGGGACTCGACCACGAGGTCGCCGACCGCGGGTCCTCGCTGTCGGGGGGTCAGCGGCAGCGGGTCGCCCTCGCACGTGCACTGGTGGCGCAGTCGCCGGTGATGGTGCTGCACGATCCGACGACCGCCGTGGACGCGGTCACCGAACACACGATCGCGGGCGGCATCGCGGACCTGCGGCATCGCGCCTCCGCCGGCAGCCAGACGACGATCCTCATCACGAGCAGCCCCGCGCTGCTGTCCGTGACCGACCGCGTCGTCGTCCTCGACGACGGAACGGTGGTCGGCGAGGGCACACACTCGCAATTGGCGACCGAGAACGCGAACTACCGTCAGGCGGTCTTGCGATGAGTGAACTGCTGCCCATCGCGAACGCCCGCGACACGTGGGCGTGGCTGAAGTCCGAACTGGGACACCGCCGCGGCCGGAGCGTCGTCACCATGCTGGTCGCCGCCGTCGCGGCGGGCATGGCGTTGGTTCCCGTCTACGTCTTCGGCGTCCTCGTCGACCGGGTGCAGGACGGTGCGCCGCCGTCCACCATCGGGTGGGTGGTCGCGGTGATCGCGTCCGCCGCGGTGATCGGCGGCGTGTGTGCCGGGTTAGCGTCGTTCCTGATCCGCAGCCTCGGCGAGGGAATCCTGGCGGATCTGCGCGAACGCACCGTCGACCGGGCGCTCCGGCTGCCGATCCAGACGGTCGAACGCGTCGGCAAGGGCGACCTGCTGTCGCGGGTCGGCGACGACGTCGCGGTGATCGGCAAGGCCGTCACCGACGTGGTCCCCAACCTCGTCACGGCGATCCTGCTGGTGGTGCTCAGCATGGTCACGATGCTCGGCATCGACTGGCGGCTCGGGCTCGCAGGCATGGTGGCGCTGCCGATGTACGCGCTGGCGATGCGCTGGTACCTGCCGCGGTCCGCGCCGGTGTACGCCGCCGAGCGTGTCGCGATGGGGGAGCGTTCGCAGGCCCTGATCAGCAGCATGCAGGGCGCCCGGACGGTGCGCGCCTACGGTCTGGAAGACAGCCATCTGGCGCAGATCAACGGTGCGTCGGAGAAGGCCCGCGACCTGTCCGTCGGCGTCTTCGCACTGTTCACCCGGTTCGCGGGGCGCGGCAACCGGGCCGAGTTCGTGGGGCTCGCCACCATCCTCGCCGCCGGATTCGCGCTGGTGAACGCGGACATCGTCACCGTCGGGCAGACCACCACCGCGGCACTGCTCTTCCATCGGTTGTTCAATCCGATCGGCATGCTGATGTACACGTTCGACGAGGTGCAGTCGGCGGGAGCGAGCCTGGCACGGCTCGTCGGCGTCGTCGACCTCGACGACGAGTCGGGCACCGGAACCGCCACCGGCCGGGAGTCCGCGGATTCGACGCTCGAACTCACCGACGTCCGGCACACCTACGACGGCAGCCACGAGGTGGTGCACGGCATCAGTCTGCACGTGCAGTCCGGGGAACGCGTTGCCCTCGTCGGGTCGACCGGAGCAGGCAAGACGACGGTCGCGGCGATCGCGGCCGGCTCGATCGTCCCGACGTCCGGCTCGGTGCGCATCGGCGGCGCCGCGCTGCCGGACCTGGAGCCGGGTGGTCTCCGCCGCCGGGTCGCCATCGTCAGCCAGGAAGTCCACGTGTTCGCCGGACCGCTGATCGACGACCTTCGGCTCGGCGCACCCGACGCCTCCGAGGAGGACGCGGCGATGGCACTGAAAGCCGTCGGCGCCGACGGCTGGGTGAACGCACTGGACGACGGCGTCCAGACCGTGGTCGGGGAGGGCGGCCACGAGCTGACCGCCGCCCAGGCGCAGCAATTGGCTCTGGCGCGACTGGTCCTCGCGAACCCGGCGGTCGCGATCCTGGACGAGGCGACGGCCGAAGCAGGCAGCGCGGGTGCGCGGGAACTCGAGGCGTCGGCCGAGGCGGCGACCCGTGGTCGCACGACGCTGGTGGTGGCCCACCGGTTGACGCAGGCGGCCGCCGCCGATCGGGTCGTCGTCCTCGAACACGGCCGGATCGTCGAGCAGGGGCCGCACGCCGATCTCGTCGCGACCGGCGGCCGATACGCCGAACTCTGGTCGGCGTGGGAGGGTCGGTAGGGCGTTCCGCCCCGTGCGCCTTTCTGGTGGCTCCCGCTACCAGAAAGGCGCACGGGCGTCAGCTGAGGTAGCCGCCGCCGTGGGGGAAGAAGTCGGTTCCGGCGAGTTCGGTGCCGTCGTCGAGCCGGATGCGCTGGATCTTGAGGCCTTTGTTCCGGCCCGTGCGAGCGTCGGGTCCGGCGACGATGACCATTCCGTCGCCTTCGTGGATGAAGACACGCCCGGGCGTTCCACCGTAATTTCCTTCGGATACGGCGGCCTTCAGAACCCGGACACGCTGTCCCTTGTAATGGGTGAAGGCGTTCGGGTACGGGTCGGACTGCGCGCGGACGAGCCGTTCGATCGCGTCGGCGGGCCACGTCCAGTCGATGAGGCTGTCCTCGGGGGCACGCTTGTGGAAGAACGTGGCCTGCGAGCGGTCCTGCGGCGTCCAGTCCGTGCGACCGGACGCGATCAGCTCGAGTGCGTCGTGGGTGATCGGGCCGATCATGTCGACGGTGCGGTGGAACAGATCGGTGACGGTGTCCGACGGCCCGACGGGCGTCGACCTCTGCAAAACGATGTCGCCGGCGTCGAGTTCCTCGTCCATCAGGTGCGCGGTGAGGCCTACTTCTTCTTCACCGTTGATGAGCGCCCAGATGAGCGGGGAGAATCCTGTGTACTTGGGCAGGAGCGAGTCGTGAATGTTGAGGGTGCCGTAGCGGGGAGAGTCGAAGACGTCCCGTGGCAGCCAGGTGCGCCAGTTGTTGGCGACGACGATGTCGGGGTCGGCCTGCTTCAGCGCGGCCTTGAAGTTTTCGTCCGGCTTGGTGGCGATGTGCACGGGCACCCCGTGCTCGGTGGCCAGGTCGGCGACGGAGTCCGCCCACATCTGTTCGTAGACGTGGTCGCTCTTGGGGTGGGTGATCGCGAGGACGACCTCATGGTCGGACTGGAGCAGGGCCTGCAGGGTACGGTGACCCCAGGTTTGATATCCGAGTGTGGCGACTCTCAACGCGGTCCTCCTGGACGAGCTTGTCGGTCAGCGCCGCATGCGAGCGGCAGCGAAGCCAGCTTAGGCTATCCAACCTAATTCGGTGAGACCGCCCATGGAAGGAAGGCAACATGACGATCGCCACGATCAACGGGATCCCCCTGAATTACCAGGTCAAGGGATCCGGCGATTTAGTGGTGCTCATCATGGGAACCGGAAGCCCGGGACGGGTGTGGGATCTGCATCAGACCCCTGCGCTCATCGACGCCGGCTACCGTGTCTGTACGTTCGACAACCGGGGCATCGCGCCGTCCGGTGAGAGCCTCGGCGGGATCACCATGGACGATCTCGTCGCCGACACCGCGGGACTGATCGAGCACCTCGGCGGCGGACCGGCGCGTGTCGTCGGCACCTCGATGGGTGCCCGTGTCGCGCAGGAACTGGCCCTGACCCGGCCCGACCTCGTGCACAAGGCGGCGTTCCTCGCCGGTCACGCCCGCATGGACTACTTCCAGCAGACCCTCACCGAGGGCGAGCGTGCCCTGCACGACAGTGGGGTCGAACTCCCGGCCAAGTACCGGGCCGCGGTGACTGCCGTGATGAATCTGTCGCCCGCCTCGCTCGTCGACCCGCACACGGCCCGCGACTGGCTCGACCTGTTCGAGTTCAGCGGTGGCCGGACGTCGGACGGCGTGCGCGCGCAGATGGAGATGGACCGCAGCTTCGATCGTAGGCAGGCCTACCGGGCGATCACGACGCCGTGCCTGTCCATCGGTTTCGCCGACGACAGGATGATTCCGCCGTATCTGTCGCGTGAGGTGGCCGAGGCCATCCCGTCGGCTCGGTACTACGAGATCCCCGACGTGGGGCACTACGGCTACCTCGAACAGCCTGAAGTGGTGAACAAGGTGCTGCTCGAGTTCCTCGCCAACTGACAGTTCCGAGCGGCTGGGGGGGGCGATCACGGTGACGGCGAGATTCTGATGGCGTTGGGTATTCCGCGCCTCGGGGTGGGCATCGTCCGGTACGACATCGTGAACGGGGCGTTGTGGTGGGATGAAAAGGCCGCCGCTATCTTCGAGGACGACGGTTCCCGCCCACCGCTCGAATGGTGGCGGGAGCGGGTCCATTCCGAAGACATCGGTGCGGTGCGTCGCATGTTCGGTGACACCGCCGGGTCCGTCGGCGCGGAGTGTGTGTTCCGTATCGTGCTGGCAGATCGGTCGACCCGGTACATCCTCACCCGCAGCATCGACGTCACCACCGATGCGTCCGGTGCCCCTGTGGAGCTGACGGGAGTGGTCATCGAACTCGGGCACGTGGCCGGCCGGGACGCGCAGCTCGCGTCGTTGCTCGATCGGGTGGGCTTGGGGTTCTTGGCGCTCGACGGGGACCTTCGGATCATCTACGTCAACTCCGGCTGCCTGCGGCATGTGCGGCGGTCGCGGGACGAACTGCTCGGCCGTGTCGTCACCGAGGTTCTTCCGGAAACGCGCGGCAGCTACTTCGACGCACTGTGCCGCAAGGTTCTCGCCACCGGCCGGGAGCAGCAGACGCGGGTGGACTCGCTGTATTCGCCCGGGATGACGATCGAGGTGACCGCGGCGGCCGACTCCGGTGCACTGGTCGTGCATTTCCGGAACGTCACCGCGGAAGTCACCGCCCAGCAGCAGGCGGCGGAGGCACACGCCCTTCTTCTGCACGAGGCCACGCACGACAGTCTCACCGGACTGCTCAATCGCGCCGCCATCACCGAGCATCTGCAGCGCCTGTTCGAGCCCGGTGCGGGGCCTGCGGTCGCGTTGTTCCTCGACGTCGACGGGTTCAAGGACGTCAACGACACCCGGGGGCATCGCGTCGGTGATCGCATCCTGCAGGGGGTGTCCGAGCATTTGCGCCACGCGATGCGCGCTCCGTCCGCGGTCGGCAGGCTCGGCGGCGACGAGTTCGTCGCCATCCTGCCCGACATCGACGAACGCGACGTCGACGACGTGGTCACCCGGATGCTTGCGTCGATCACGACGCCGATCGACGTCGGCGACGAACTCCTCGTCGTGACGATCAGCGTGGGGATGGCGCGCAGCACGTCGGCTCGCACGGTCGACGAACTGCTCCATCATGCGGACACCGCCCTCTACGCAGCCAAGCGTCGAGGTGGGAACACCGCGGTCTGGCACCAGTAGGTTGCTGGGCGGCTGCCCCTGGGTGTCGACGCCGCCGCTCGTGTGCCAACGCCGCGAACGAGCGGTATGTTTACACGGCCGAACTCGACGCCGGGACCGCTTTGGTGCGGTAAAAGCTGCCGGCGGTGCGAGGGACACGCGTTCGTGGTGATTGAACACGAATTACCGCTGTGATAACCCGCGCCCGTGAACTTGCCGGCAACCGGCTTGTTGCTAGTGGGTAGCCTAACCTAAACTCCTTCGGGTGCCCGTCGTTGGACGGGCGCTCTCGACGGACGATCGGATCACCCATGTCTCCGGACCACTCGGCGGCTGCTCGCCCACAGCGCACTTCGGCTGAGGGCACTTCTCACTCGGCTCGCGTCAGTTCGACGTCTGTCGCGTTGCCGGTGACGGCCGCGCAGTCCGAGGTGTGGGTCGGGCAGCAGTTGAACCCGGGCAGCCCGGTCTACAACCTCTCGCTCGTCGTCGAGGTCGCGGGCCGGATCGACCTGGACCGTACCTCCGCGGCGATCCGGAAGACCGTCGAACGAGCCGAAGCCTTGCACGTGCGTTTCGAGCGAGGCGACGACAACGAACTGCTGCAGGTGCCGACAGCTTCCGATGCGTGGACTCTCGCCGTCGTGGACCTGCGAGGCGAAGTGGATCCCGAAGCGAGTGCGCGCGCGTGGATGGATCGCGACATGGAGACCGTGGTCGACCTCGACTGCGGCGAACCGTTGTTCCGGCACGCCCTGCTGCGCACCGGGGACGAGTCGGTGATCTGGTATCAGCGCTACCATCACAGCCTCATCGACGGATACGGCATCACCCTCCTCGTGGCCGACGTCGTCGATCGATACGAGCACCCGGAACTCGAGACGTCCACGGCGCCGTGGCCCCTCGACACTCTCGTGACGTCCGACCGCGACTACCGTGCGTCGGCGCGCTTCGAGTCCGACCGCGACTTCTGGATCCAGCAGGTGATCGACGCGCCGGAGCCTCCTCGGCTGCTCCCGCAGGTCGTCGACCACTCCGGGTCGCCGATCTCCGCCCTCGTCGAGATCGACGGGGACGACGCCGACGCGATCTACACCTTCGCCTCCGACGCCGGGATCCGGCGCACCCGGCTGCCGCTCGCCGCGGTCGTGGCGTACATCCACCGGTTCACCGGCCGCCGCGACCTCACCTTGTCGCTGCCGATGACGGCGCGGGTCGGACGCGAGCTGCGCCGCATCCCGGGTATGTGCTCGACGATCCTGCCGCTCCGGGTGCAGGTGGATCCCGAGATGACCGTGGGCGAACTCGCCACCCGCATCGATACGACGCTGATCTCGGTGCTGCGGCACGGGCGCTATCGCGGCGAGGACCTCGCCCGCGATCTGCGGTCGATCGATCCGGACCGTCAGATCTTCGGTCCCGGAATCAATTCCATGATGTTCGAGCACTCGCTGACGTTCGGCGGTTTCCCGGCGTGGGTGCGGGGTTCGGCCACCGGACCGGTCCGTGACCTCGATTTCTCCATCCGCGGTGGGCAGGATTCGGAGCCCATCCAGATCGACCTCCGGGCCCCGGCCGGTCTCGGCGCCGAGCTCGAGGAGCATCGCCGCCGGCTCGAGCACTTCGTCGGGCAGTTCGTCGCCGACCCGTCGCAGCCCATCGCGTCGCTCGATCCGATGACCGAGGCCGAGCGCAGGCTGTTGCTGGTGGAGTTCAACGACACGGCGTCCCCGCAGGAATCGGTGACTGTTCCCGACCTGTTCCATGCTCAGGTGTCGCGGACACCGGATGCCGAGGCCCTGATCGCCGGCGACATCCGGCTCACCTACCGGGAACTCGGGGAACGCGTGGCGCAGCTGTCCCACCACCTGCGCGCCCGCGGTGTCGAGGCGGAAACAGTGGTGGCGGTGGGTCTTCCGAGGTCGGCAGAGATGGTGATCGGGCTGCTCGCCGTCATGTGCTCGGGTGGGGCGTTCGTGCCCCTCGACCCGTCGTGGCCGGAGGACCGCCGGACCTCGGTCCTCGCGGACGCCGGGGCGGCGCTCGTTCTCACCGGACCCGGCGGAGTCACCGACGCGGGGGAGCGGGCCGTGCCGGTCGACCTCGCGGCGTGGGCGTACGCCGACCAGTCCACCGAGCCGCCCGCAGTGACCGTGCAGGGTTCGCGGCTGGCGTATGTCATCTTCACGTCGGGTTCGACGGGCAGGCCCAAGGGCGCCATGATCCGTCACGAGGCCGTCTGCGCGCGGCTGCTGTGGCAACGCGACCAGATCCTGGGCTTCGGACCCTCGGACGCGTCGCTGTTCAAGGCGCCACTGTCGTTCGACATCTCCGTGAACGAGATCCTGCTGCCCCTGGTGGCGGGTGGCCGGCTGGTGGTGGCCGAACCCGGTGGGGAACGGGACCCGCAGTATCTGCTGGACCTGATCGCCGGCGAGTCGGTGACGTTCGTCTATCTCGTGTCGTCGATGCTGGACGTGCTACTCGATTTGTCACGGGGTACGGATCGGCTGGCGGCGCTGAAGCATGTGTGGTGCGGCGGTGAGGTTCTCACTCCGCGCCTGTTCGAGAGGTTCCGATCGCAGCTCGCCATCACGCTGTACCACGGCTACGGCCCCGCGGAGGCGACGATCGGGGTGTCGCACGTGATCTATCGGGAGGACTCCGAGCGGATCGCGACGTCGATCGGCCGCCCGAACCCCAACACGCAGCTGTATGTGCTGGACGAACACCTGAACCCGGTGCCGCTCGGCACCGGCGGTGAGCTGTACGCCGGCGGATTCCTTCTCGGCCGCGGTTACGTGGACGCTCCGGGGCTCACGGCGTCCCGCTTCGTCGCCAACCCGTTCGCGAACGACGGATCCCGGTTGTATCGAACAGGTGACCTCGCGCGGTGGGCGCCGGACGGGTCCCTCGACTTCCTCGGCCGCGCGGACAATCAGGTGAAGATCCGGGGCATGCGACTCGAACTCGAGGACGTCGAGGTGGGCATCGTGTCCCATCCCGACGTCCGGCACAGTGCCGTCGTCGTGCGGGAGACGCCCTCGGGGGCAAAGTATCTCGCGGCCTACGTGGTGCCGAAGCAGGATACGGTACCGGACGTCGCCGAACTGCGGGTCTGGGCGTCGTCGAAGCTGCCGGAGTACATGGTGCCGTCGGCGTTCGTCGTCCTCGATCGGTTCCCGCTCACCCCCAACGGAAAATTGGACCGGCGTGCACTACCCGAGCCGGACCTCGGCGCGGCCGGCGAGAACGTCGCGCCCCGCACCGCCGCCGAGGAAACCCTGTGTGCGCTGATGGCGGGTGCTCTCGGGGTGGAGTCGGTGGGTGTCACCGACGACTTCTTCGCGTTGGGTGGCGACAGCATCGTCGCGATCCAGCTGGTCAACCACGCTCGGCGGGAAGGTCTTTCGATCAGCCCGCGGGAGATCTTCCAGCTCCGTACCGCCGAGGCGCTCGCCCGGGTCCAGGACGGCCGGACCGCGGCCGCCGTGGACTCCGACGACGTCGCAATCGGTGACGTCCGCAGCACCCCGATCGTCGCCCGCACCGCTGAGCGGGGCGGCGAGATCGCCGCGTTCCACCAGTCGGTGCTCGTGCAGACTCCCGCCGCCCTCGACGAGCACGCCGCGACGGCGGCGCTCGCCGCGGTTCTCGCGCGGCACGACGCCCTGCGCGCGACCCTCGTCCGCGGTAACGGAAGCGGCCTCCGCCGCGGGGGCGACCGCTGGACGCTGTCCGTGCCGGAACCGTCCCCGGCGGCGGTCGACGGAATCCTGCGGGTGGTCGACTTCGACGGCAGCGCGGACCAACTCGACATCGAGACACGGGCGGCCGTCGGAAGGCTCGACCCGGATGCGGGCACGATGGTGCAGGCCGTCCTCTTCGTCGCGTCCGACGGTCCCGGCCGGTTGCTGCTGATCGGACACCACCTGGTGGTCGACGGGGTGTCCTGGCGCATCATCCTCGAAGACCTCGCCCGCGCGGGATCAGCGGTTGCGGCGGGCGGCGTTCCCGAACTCGCTCCGGTCGGAACGTCGCTGCGCCGCTGGTCCGAGCTGCTCGACGAGCAGACGCGGTCGGGTGCCTTCGACCACGAACTGTCCTTCTGGGCGGACGCGGCGACCACGGAAGACCCGCTCCTCGGTTCGCGTGCGCTCGATCCCGCCCTCGACCTCGCCGGCGACGCCGAAACCCTCACGGTGACATTGCCTCCGGAGTTCACCCGGCCGCTGCTCTCCACCGTGCCCGCAGCGTTCCACGGCCACGTCAACGACGCGCTCCTCACCGGGGCCGCGGTGGCGCTGCAGAGGTGGCGAGACGGAGAGCCGGGCCCCGTGCTCCTCGATCTCGAGGGGCACGGACGCGAGGAAGACCTCGTGCGCCGCAGCGACGGACCCGCCCTCGACCTCTCCCGGACCGTCGGCTGGTTCACCACCGTCTACCCGGTGGTGCTCGACCCCGGCGCAGCGGCGGACGAGGTTGGAATCGCCGACGCGCTGAAGGCGGTGAAGGAGCAGTTGCGCCGCATCCCGGGTTCCGGGTTCGGCTACGGCGCGCTGCGCTACCTCGGTGTCCCGAAGCCGGAACTCGCGAACGCGCCGACCCCGCAGGTGCTGTTCAACTATCTCGGTCGGGTGACGTCCGCGGCGGGCGTCGACTGGCTGCCCCGAGCGATGGGCGGCGCGGACGATCCGCGGATGCCGCTCGGACACGCCTTGGCGTTCGACGTGATCGCCGAGGACGGCGCCGACGGCCCAGTCCTGCGCACGACATTGACGTGGGCGCCCGGTGTGCTCACCCGTGACGCCGTCCTGGCGCTCGCCGACGAGTGGACCGCGGTGCTGCGGGTGCTGGCCGGAGTCGACCGTCTCGGCGGTCACACGCCGTCGGACTTCCCACTGGTGTCGCTGACACAGCCGGACGTGGACGCGCTGGCGGGGGCGGCCGACGTGCTTCCGTTGACACCGCTGCAGGAGGGCATCTACTTCCAGTCGGCATTCGAGGACACGGGCACGGACCCGTACGTGGTGCAGCAGGTGATCGAACTGACCGGGCCCGTCGACGCGGCGGCGTTGCACCGTGGGCTGCAGGCGGTCGTCGACCGGCACGCTGCCCTCCGCGTCGGAGTGCGGGCGGTCTCGGACGGCAGGGTCGTGCAGGTGGTCGGCGAGAACGTCCAGGTGCCGATGGAGGTGCTCGATCTGACCGGCGTCGCGGATCCGGAGCAGCGCGTGGAACAGGTGCTGGCGGCGGATCGGGCCCGGGGCTTCGACTTCGGTCGCGGCCCCCTGCTGCGCTACACGCTCGCGCGGGTGAAACACCAAAAGTTTCTTCTGCTGCAGTCGATTCACCACATCGTCGCCGACGGATGGTCGGTGCCGGTGATGCTGCGGGAATTGATGGCCCTCTACAGCGTCGAGGGGAAGCTGCTGGCGCTGCCGACGCCCACGCCGTACCGGAGCTACCTCGAATGGCTGGATGCGCGCGACCGTCGGGCGTCGCTCGCCGTGTGGCGGGAGGCGCTCGCCGATGCCTCCGAGCCGGTGGAACTTCCGAAGCCGTCGTCGAAGGGAGAGTCCGGGATACACAGTGTCCGGGCGACACTGCCGTCGGACGCCACCGTCGCGCTGTCCGCGGTGGGCCGGGCCCGCGGATTGACGCTCAGCACGCTCGTGCACGGCACGTGGGGTCTGGTCCTCGGTCGCCTCACCGGCCAGGAGGACGTGGTGTTCGGTTCGACGGTGTCGGGCCGCGGCGGCGACCTTCCCGGTATCGAGACCATGGTGGGCCTGTTCATCAACACCGTGCCCACCCGGCTGCGGTACCGGCCGACCGACACGGTGGCCGAGACCCTCGCCCGGTGGCAGCAGGAGCAGTCGACGCTGCTCGACCACCAGTACCTGGGCCTGCCCGACCTGCGCCGGGAAGCGGGACTGCAGGACCTGTTCGAGACGCTCGTCGTGTTCGAGAACTATCCGCTCGGCGACGGCGCGGTGGCGGATCCCACCGGTGCGGTGCAGTTGACCGGCATCCGGTTCGACGAGCACCCGCCGTACCCGATGACGCTGATCGTCGTGCCCGGTGACGCGCTGACGCTCGAGCTGAAATACGACGTCGCCCGCATCGATGCGGCGACCGCGACCCGATTCGCGGAGTCGACGGTGGCGTACCTCGCGGAGCTGACGCGGGACGTCGACCAGAACGTGTCTTCCGTCGTGCTGGCGTCGCGTGAGCCGATCGACGCGGCACTGCGCGACGTCGAGGCGGAGTTCCCCGAGACGACGGTGACGGCGCTGCTCGAGGAGCAGGCCGCCCGGACACCCGACGCGGTGGCCGTCGTGTTCGAGGACGAACACCTCACCTACGCCGAACTGCACGCGCGCGCGAACCGCCTCGCCCGGCTGCTCGTCGACCGCGGGGTGACACCCGAGTCGAAGGTGGCGGTGGCACTGCCCCGTTCGCTGGATCTGATGGTGGCGCTCCTCGCGGTCGGGAAGGCGGGCGGCGCCTACGTTCCACTCGACACCGGTTACCCCGCCGACCGGCTGGCGTTCATGCTGGAGGACGCGGAACCGGTGTGCGTCCTCACCGACGGCACCGTGCCGTTCTCCGGGTCCGATGTTCCGCAGGTCCGGGTGTCGGACGCCGACCGGTACTCGCCCGAGCCGCTGACCGGTGTCGCGCTCGTGCCCCAGCACCCCGCCTACGTGATCTACACGTCGGGCTCGACGGGACGGCCCAAGGGGGTCGTCGTGCCGCACGCCGGCATCGTCAACCGTCTGTTGTGGGTTCAGCGGTTCCGTCCGATCACCGCTACGGACAACGTGTTCCAGAAGACGCCGTCCAGCTTCGACGTGTCGGTGCTGGAGTTCTTCGGACCGCTCCTCGCCGGGGCGACCCTCGTGCTGGCGCGGCCGGACGGCCACAAGGACCCGGCGTACCTCGCCGACGTCATCGTCCGGCAGTCGATCACGCGTGTGCATTTCGTGCCCTCGATGCTCGAGGTGTTCCTTGCCGAGCCCGCCGCAGCCCGGTGCACCGGGCTGCGGATCATCTCGTGCAGTGGTGAGGCGCTTCCCGTGGCATCCGCGCGGCGCGTCGCCGAACTCCTGCCGGGAGTGGAACTCGACAACCTCTACGGTCCGACCGAGGCGTCGGTCGACGTCAGCTACGCCGCGTCGGTGCAGGGAATCGACGCGGCCGCGCCGTCCGTGCCGATCGGCCTGCCCACGTCCAACACCGGTCTCTACGTGCTCGATCGGTATCTGCAGCCGGTGCCCGCGGGTGCGGCCGGTGAGCTGTACCTGTCGGGGCCACAGCTGGCCCGCGGCTACCTGGGCAGGCCCGGGCTGAGCGCCGAGCGCTTCGTCGCCGACCCGTTCTCCCGCACCGGGTCCCGCATGTACCGCACCGGTGACGTCGCCCGGGTCAACGCCGACGGTGCGGTCGAATACCTCGGCCGGGTCGACGATCAGGTGAAGTTGCGCGGCTTCCGCATCGAACTGGGCGAGATCGAAGCCCAGATGGCCGCCTGCCCCGGAGTGCGGCAGGCTGCCGCCGTCGTGCGCTCGGACCGGCCCGGTCAGCAGCAGCTGGTCGGATACGTCGTCGGCGACGCCGACCCCGACGACGTCCGTGCGCAGTTGGCCACGGCGCTGCCGGAATTCATGGTGCCCGTCGCGTTCGTGATGCTGGACGAGTTTCCGCTCGGCCCCAGCGGCAAGCTGAACCGTAAAGCCCTCCCCGCACCGGACTTCTCCGCGCAGGCGACGTCCGCGCCGGCCGTGGAGAGCGGACCGGCAGCGGTGCTGGCCGCCCACTACGCCGAGGTTCTCGGTCTCGGGACCGTCGGGGTGGACGACGACTTCTTCGCGCTCGGCGGCGACAGCATCCTCGCCATCCGCCTGGTGAATCTCGCTCGCCGGGAGGGAATCACCGTCACGCCGCGGCAGATCTTCGAACAGCGGACGCCGGCCGCGCTCGCGCGGCTGGTCGCGGCCACCGTCGTCGCGTCGGCCCCGCGCGTGGAGGAGTCGGGCACCGGTGTCCTGCCGCCGCTACCGGTGGTCCATCGGCTGTCCGAATGGAGTGGCGGAAAGAACCGCTTCAACCAGGCCGTTCTGCTCCACACACCGGCGGGAACCAGCACTACCGTCCTGACGGCCGCCCTGCACTCGGTGATCGGTCACCACGACGGCCTGCGGCAGAAGCTCACCCGGCACGCGCCGGGTGTGTGGTCGCTCGAGATCACCGAATCCGCAGACCTGGAACTGCGTCGCGTCGACGTCACCGGACTCGACGCCGCCGCGCTGCGCGAAACCGTCGCAGCAGAATCCGACGCCGCCACCGATCGGCTCGACCCCGACGACGGCACCATGCTGTCGGCGGTGTGGTTCGACGCCGGCCCGCAGGAGCTGGGCAGGCTCCTCCTCGTCGCACACCATCTGGTGATCGACGGGGTGTCGTGGCGGACGCTGATCGAGGACCTCGCCATGGCGTGGGTGGCGGCCGACAGCGGCCAGGACGCCGCGCTCGACCCGGTGCCCACGTCGCTGCGCGGATTCGCCCGCATCGTCACCGAGCAGGCGCAGGACCCCGCCCGGCTCGCCGAACTCGACCACTGGCTGCGCGTCACCGAACCCGGTGCCGACCTGGTGGCCGACACCGACGGGCACGCGGTCGTGAGCAGCGGCGCACGGCGGACGGTCCTCCTGGACCCGCAACTCACGACGGCGCTGCTGACCACCGTTCCCGCCGTGGTCGGCGCCGACGTCACCGATGTGCTGCTCGCGGCGCTACGACTGTCGGCCGACCGGTGGTTCGCCGGCCGTGGACGCGAGAACGACCTGCTGGTGGACCTCGAGCGGCACGGCCGCGAAGAACTCACCGAGGGCGTGGATCTCTCCCGGACCGTCGGCTGGATCACCAACGTCACCCCCGTCCGGCTGCGCAGCCGGACGGGCGCACTCGAGACGCTCCAGGACGTCAAGGAACAGCTGCGCGGCGCCCCCGACGGCGGCATCGGCTACGGCATGCTGCGGTACGTCAACGCGCGCACCGCGGGTCTTCTGGCGGCACGGGCGGAATCGCAGGTGCTGTTCAACTACCTGGGCCGCATGCCGAACGCGGTGTCCGGACCCTGGACGCCCGCGGTCGAATCCGACTCGCTGGCAACCGATCCCGATGCCGATCTCGGTGGCCCTTACCGGCTGGTGATCAACGCCCTGTGCGAGGAGTCCGAGCGGGGCACCGAACTGCAGGCCGTCTTCGCCTGGTCGGACGCAGACCTGAGCGAGGCCGACGTCGTCGCGTTGAGCGACGGCTGGGTGTCGGCACTTCGTGAACTGGCCGACGCCGCAGGAGAACACGACGGACCGGCGATGCTCACACCGTCCGACCTTCCCCTCGTGGAGCTGACGCAGGAGGAGATCGACCGGATCGTCGAGGCGAGCCCGAGCGGGGTCGACACGGTGCTGCCGCTGTCGCCGCTGCAGGAGGGCCTCTACTTCCAGGCCGGGTTCGACTCCGGCGCCGACATCTACACGGCACAGTTCTCACTCGACTTCGCGCACCGCCTCGACACCGACAGGCTCGCCGCCGCGCTGCGCACCCTGCAGCGACGCAACCCCACGCTGCGAGCAGGATTCGTCAGCGCAGGGCTGCCCGCGCCGGTGCAGTTCTTCGGCGCCGGCCTGGACGTGCCCATCGCCGAGTTCGACCTCCGGGAACTCGACGAGCCCGAACGCGCGTCCTACGCCGAACAGCTGACCGCACAGGACCGGCTGACACCGTTCGACCTCACCTCCCCGCCGCTGTGGCGGGCAATGGTGCTGCGGCTCGGTGACTCCCACGACCGACTGGTGATCAACCGGCAGTTCCTGCTGTGGGACGGATGGTCCAACGGCCTCGTCGTCAGCCAGCTGCTCGCCCTCTACGAATCGGGCGGCGACGACTCCGGGTTCGCCGCCCCGGAAGGATCTTTCGAGGACTACCTGCAGTGGCTGGCCACCCGGGACTCCGGTGCCGCGCAGTCGGCGTGGACCGACGCGCTCGGCGGGCTCGACGAACCGACGCTGCTGGCCGCGACCGTCGTGGGGGAGCCGCAGCCACCCCAGCGCCGGGACGCGGTGCTGTCCGAGGAACTGAGCGAACGGCTCCGTGCCGGTGCCCGCGGTGCCGGTGTCACGTTCAACGCGGTGCTCAATGCCGCGCTGGCCGTCGTGCTCGGAATCGAGACCGGACGCCGGGACCTGGTGTTCGGCACCACCGTGGCCGGGCGCCCACCGGAGGTCCCGGGCATCGACGCGGTGGCGGGAATGTTCCTCAACACCGTCCCCGTCCGGACGACGCTGCGCGCCGGCGAGACCGTCGCCGACCTGCTCCGGCGAATCCAGTCGGAGAGGTTGGCGCTGACCCCGTACGACTACCTCGGGCTCGCCTCCATCCAGCGGGTCTCCGAGCACCGGCAGCTGTTCGACGTGCTGTACGTGCTGCAGAACTTCGTGGACGAGAAGCAGGTGGCGGCGCTCGATGCGGCGCACGACATCAGCGGCGGCGACAGCATCGATCACACGCACTACCCGGTCACGGTCGTCGTGACGCCGGGCGCGAGCGTGAAGGTGAAGTTCGAGTTCCACCCCGAGAAGATCTCGGAGTCGCGGGTCGAACGTATGCTGTCGCGGTACCTGACCGTGCTCGAGGAGTGGTCCACCGACCTGTCGGGTGTGGTCGGCGGAATCGCCGGTGCCGCAACGCCCGCGCCGTTCGAACGGAAGGCTCTGCCCGACAGAACCATCGCCGATCTGTTCGCCGACGCGGCCCGACTCCGACCGGACGAGACGGCCCTGGTGTTCGGGGACCGCACCGTGAGTTACGCCGAACTCGACGCCGACGTGAACCGGATGGCCCGGCTCCTGCTGGGCCGCGGCGCGGGCCCGGAGCGGATCGTCGCACTCGCGCTGCCGCGGGCGGTGGAGATGGTGGTCGCGCTGTTCGCCGTGCTGCGCACCGGATCCGCGTACCTGCCGCTCGAACTGGACCACCCCGCCGAGCGCCTCGTCGCGATGCTCGACGACGCGCGTCCGACGGTCCTGGTCACCACGTCGGACGTCGCGGGAACCCTCGCCGCTGCGACGGTCGACACGCTGACCGTCGACACTCTGGACGTCGGCGCGGTCGCGTCCGGACCGCTGTCGGAGGCCGAACTCGGCGGATTCGCGCCCGGAACCCCCGGGCGCCTGGACCATCCGGCGTATGTCATCTACACGTCCGGGTCCACGGGCAAGCCGAAGGGCGTCGTCACCCCGTACCGCGGCCTGACCAACATGCAGTTCAACCATCGTGAGGCGATCTTCGAACCCGTCGTGGCCGCTGCGGGCGGCCGGCGACTGCGCATCGCGCACAGCGTGTCGTTCGCGTTCGACATGTCGTGGGAGGAACTGCTGTGGCTGGTCGAAGGTCACGAGGTCCACATCTGCGACGAGAATCTGCGGCGTGACGCCGAGGCGCTCGTGGCCTATTGCGACGCCCACGCGATCGACGTCGTCAACGTGACGCCGACGTACGCCCAGCACCTCGTCGAGGAGGGTCTGCTCGACGACGGTCCGGGGCGGCACCGGCCGCCGCTGGTGCTCCTCGGCGGCGAGGCAGTACCGGATTCGGTGTGGAACCGGTTGCGCGACACGGACGGAACGGTCGGGTACAACCTGTACGGTCCCACCGAGTACACGATCAACACCCTCGGCGCCGGCACCGCGGACAGCGCGACACCCACCGTCGGCACCCCGATTTGGAATACGTCCGCCTACGTGCTGGACGCCTGGTTGCGTCCGGTCCCGGACGGCGTTCCCGGTGAGTTGTACATCTCCGGGGTCGGGTTGGCGCGCGGCTACCTCGACCGGTTCGCGCTGACGGCGGAGCGGTTCGTCGCCGACCCGTTCCGGGAATCCGTACGTATGTATCGGACGGGTGATCTCGTCCGGAGACGTGAGGACGGGAATCTCGACTTTCTCGGCCGGACCGACGATCAGGTGAAGATCCGCGGTCACCGGGTGGAACTCGGCGAAATCGCGTCCGCGCTCGAAGCGCTGGACGGCGTGCGCCAGGCGGCTGTCGTGGTCGACTCCGGTGCGGGTGGATTCAAGCGACTGGTCGGCTACGCCGTCCCCGTGAGTACTTATCAACCGCGGGACGTTGACAAGTACTCACAGGCGCTGCGCGCAACGTTGCCGGACTACATGGTGCCCGCCGCGGTCATCAAGGTCGACAGCCTGCCGATGACGGTCAACGGCAAGCTCGACGTCAAGGCGCTGCCGTCGGCGGACGACGTGCTCGGCCGCAGCGGCGGCGCGCGCACGGAACCGCGCACCGACACCGAACGGGTGCTGTCCGCCTTGTTCGGTGAGGTCCTCGGCGTCCCCGCCCCCGGGGTCGACGACGACTTCTTCGACCTCGGCGGTCACTCGTTGCTGGCCACCAGGCTGATCAGCCGGGCACGGGCCGCACTCGACACCGACCTCACCATGCGCGACCTGTTCGAGGCACCGACCGTGGCGGAACTGGCCGCCCGGATCGGCGACGACACCGGATCGACGCGTCCGGTACTGGTGGCTCGGCCGCGTCCCGAGCACCTGCCGCTCTCCGCTGCGCAGCAACGACTGTGGCTGCTCCAGCAGATGGAGGGCGCGTCGGTTCGGGATGGGGCGGGCCCCGCCGTCGCGTACAACTTCCCGATCGTCCTGCGACTGCAGGGTGCACTGGACCCCGGGTTGTTCGAGCAGGCGCTGACCGACGTCGTGTCGCGGCACGAATCGCTGCGAACGGTGTTCGGGGAGCACGACGGTGAACCGGTGCAGGTGATCCTGGACGACGCCCGCCCCGACGTCGCGGTGGTGGACGGCACCGAGGCCGATCTGGTCCGGCTGATCACCGAGACCGTCGGCCGCCCGTTCGACCTGGCCACGGAGATCCCGGTGCGCGCGAGCCTCATCCGGGTCGCGGACGAACACGTGCTGGCCATCGTGCTGCACCACATCGCCACCGACGAATGGTCGGACCGCCCGTTCCTGCGGGACCTGATGACGGCGTACGCCGCTCGCGCGCAGGGTTCGGCGCCGGCGTGGGAGCCGCTCGGCGTGCAGTACGCCGACTACACGCTGTGGCAGCGCGACGTTCTGGGTGATCCGCAGGACCCGTCCAGCCTCGTCAGCCGTCAACTCGACTACTGGGCGACGACTCTCGACGGTGCGCCGGAGGAGTTGGTGCTCCCCACCGACCGCACCCGTCCCGCGCGGCCCAGCTTCGCCGGTGGCGCGATCGAGACGACGCTCGACGCCGCGATGACACGGGCCCTGCGTGCGCTCGCGCGGACGTCGGGAACCAGCATGTTCATGGTGCTGCACGCGGCGTCGGCGGCGTTGCTGCACCGTCTCGGTACGGGCGACGACCTGCCGATCGGCGCGCCGGTCGCCGGTCGCAGCGAACAGGGTCTCGACGACCTGATCGGATTCTTCGTCAACACCGTGGTGCTGCGGACGGACGTGTCCGGCAACCCCACGTTCGACGAGCTGCTGGCACGGGTCCGCGACACCGACCTGGCGGCGTTCTCGCATGCGGACGTCCCTTTCGAAACCGTCGTGGAGAAGGTGAATCCGGCGCGGACCCTGGCCCGGAACCCGCTGTTCCAGGTGATGGTCGGCTACCACAGCCGGACGTCCGATTCGGCGCTCGCACCCGGACTGGCCCTCGCCCCGGTGGCGTTCGAGGAACGCACCGCCAAGTTCGACCTGGTGTTCAACTTCACCGAGTACCTCGACGACGACCGGGTCGAGCTGCGTTTCGAATACGGCTCCGACCTGTTCGACCGGGCCACCGCGGAGAAGATCGCGCGCAGGCAGGTCGTGGTGCTGGACGCCCTCGCGTCGGACTCGGGTCGCACGGTCGGCGACCTCGACGTGTTCCTCGGCGACGAACGCGAACTCGTGGTGCGCGGGTTCAACGACACCGCACAGCCGGTGGCGGAGGAGACGTTCTACGAGGCATTCGCCCGCCACGTGGCCGCGACCCCCGACGCCGTGGCAGTCGTCGACGACGACGGTGAGGTGACCTACGCGGACCTGAGTGTTCGCGCCGACCGAATCGCCGCACTGCTGCATCGTCGCGGCGTTTCCGTCGAAGACGTTGTGGGACTCGCGGTCCCGAGGTCGGCGCAGATGGTCTCGGTCGTGCTCGGGGTGCTGAAACTCGGGGCCGCGTACCTTCCGCTCGACCTGAACCACCCGTCCGACCGCATCTCCTACATGCTCGCCGACTCCGCCGCGCGGGTGCTGGTGACCACGGTGGGGGAGAGCCCGCGCATCGCGGACGTCGGCAGCCTCGCTCGCGTTCTCCTCGACGACGCGTCCGTCGTCGCGGAACTCGGGACCGGCCCCGCCCCGCAGGTGCCACGGCCCCCGCAGGGCCTGGACCACGCCGCGTACGTCATCTACACGTCGGGCTCCACCGGTAAACCCAAGGGCGCGATCCTCACTCACGACGGGATCCCCAGCCTCGTCGCGACCGCCGAACAGCGGATGAAGCTCGTCCCCGGTTCGGTGGTGATGCAGTTCGCGTCGATCGGATTCGACGTCGCGGTCTTCGAGTTGTCGATGGCACTGTGCACGGGATCCCGCCTGGTGATCGTGCCCGACGAGTCCCGTGTCGCCGGACCGGAACTCACCGACTTCATGGCCACACACGCCGTGACGCACGCGATCATTCCGCCGTCACTGCTGGCGGCGTTGCCGTCGGGGTGTGACGTCCCCGAGGGCTGCACCGTGCTGGTGGGCACCGAGACCGTGCCGCCGGAACTGATCGGACGCTGGGCGGAACGGCTCAACCTGCTGGCCGCGTACGGTCTCACCGAGGCCACCGTCAACAACACGCTGTGGCAGGCGCAACCCGGATGGAACTCGGCCGTGCCGATCGGCATCCCCGATCCCAACGAGCAGGCGTACGTCCTCGACGACCGCCTGCAGCCGGTACCGCCGGGAGTGGCGGGCGAGTTGTACATCGCCGGACGCGGACTGGCCCGCGGCTACCTCGGCCGGCCCGACCTCACGTCGGTACGGTTCCTGCCCAGCCCCTTCGGCGACGCGGGCACCCGGATGTACCGGACCGGTGACCGGGCGCGCTGGCGGGCCGACGGCAACATCGACTTCCTCGGACGCGTCGACGACCAGGTGAAGATCCGCGGATTCCGCATCGAACTCGGCGAGATCATCGCGGCCCTCGGAAGCCATCCGGTGGTGAAGCAGTCGGCGGTCGTCGCGGACCGGTCCGGCGACATCGTCCGGCTCGTGGGCTATGTGACACCGGCCGACGGTCACGGAGCCGGGCAGATCGATCCGCAGGCGGTGCGGGAACACGCCGCCGCGCGGTTGCCCGACTACATGGTGCCGACTCTCGTGGTCGTGCTGGACGGCGATCTCCCGTTGACACCCAACGGCAAACTCGACCGCAAGGCGCTTCCGCTGCCGGACTGGTCGGCCCTGACCGGGGACGGCGCCCCGCAGACGTCGGAGCAGAAGGAGATCGCCGCAGTGTTCGCCGACATCCTGCATCTGCCGTCGGTGGGCATCCACGACAACTTCTTCGACCTCGGCGGCAACTCCATGGCGTCGATGCGGGTGGTGGGACGGATCCGCGGGCGGTTCGCCGTCGACATCGGTATCCGGGACGTGTTCGACAATTCCACGGTGGCCGAACTCGCCGCACTCGTCGCGGGGGCCTCGTCCACCGGCAGGCCGGTGCTGACGGCAGCGGACCCGAGACCGGAGGCGCTGCCGTTGTCCGGGCCGCAACGCCGGTTCTGGAAGCAGTTCCGGGCGGCCGGCGCCGAGGCGCGGGCCAGTCACGCACTGTCGCTGCAGCTTCGCGATACCGTCGATGTCGAGATCCTGGCGCAGGCTCTCGACGACGTCACGTCCCGGCACGAACCGCTGCGGACCGTGTACGTAGAGGCCGGGGACACCGTCGTCGCGCAGGAAGCGGTGCGGCCCGCCCTCGAACTCGTCGACGTCGGGGACGGAGACGTTCACCGCACCGTCTTCGAATTGGCGCAGGAACCCCTCGATCTCACCGAGCACGCACCGCTCCGGGTGCATCTCGTGACCGGCGCCGACGGCACCCAGGTGTTGCTCCTCGCGATGCACTACATCGCCGTCGACGAGTGGTCCGTGGTGCCGTTGCTCGGTGATCTGATGGGCGCATACGCAGCGCGCTCGCACGGCGAGGGACCCGGGTGGGAACCGCTGCCCGTCGGATACGCCGACTACGTCGTGTGGTCGCAGGCACTCGTCGGCGATCCCGAGGACCCGGACAGCCGTCGGTCGCGTCAGCTCGACTACTGGCGGGAGACGCTGGACGGCATGCCGTCCCGGCTCGACCTGCCCGCCCCGGCCGGGCGCGGACCGCGGACGGCGGAGATCGTGCCGGTCGAGATCGACGCGGAACTCCACAGCGCGGCCCGGAGGTTCGCGAGCGACACGGGCACCAGCCTGTTCATGGTGTTGCAGGCCGCACTCGCCACCGTGCTGACACGGCACGGCGCGGGCACAGACATTCCGCTGGGGTCACTCGTCGCGGGACGCACGGAGGAGGCGCTGGACGCGCTGGTCGGCTGCTTCTTCAATATCGTTCTGTTGCGAACGGATACGAGCGGTGATCCCGATCCCGTGGAGTTGCTGCGGCGTGTCCGTACCGCGAATCTCGACGCGCTGGACAACCAGGATGTGGCGTTCGCCGACGTCGTGGAGGCGGTCGGTGAGACCGCGGTGCTGCGTCCGCAGGTCATGCTCGTTCATCACGAGCAGGCCAGGCTCGGTCGTCTCGACGCGCTGGGTGGGTTGATGCCGGTGCCGGTGGGTGTTCCGGATTCGGACCTGACGCTGAGTTTCTACGAGCCGATCGGCGACGGACCCGTCCACGCGTATTTCTCGTTCTCCTCGGATGTGCTGGACGCCGAGACGGTTCGTGGCTGGGCGTCGGAGTTGTCGTCGCTGGTCACCGTGTGGGCGGAAGGATCCCGATGATCAAGAGTGATCCAGATCGCAGTTCCGGGGCGGAGTTCGCCGCCGCGAGGGCCGGAAGTACTTGGTACTGTGCTGGAAATAAGGATAGGCTTCACTATCTTTTCGAAGGCGGACGGCGGCTGGGTCGGGTGCGGCGCGGCGTCGAGGACGGACAACGAGCTATGAGTGAATCGCCGGAAACGGTCGGTACAGATCTCCCGGTGCGAGATGTCGTGGGTGTCGGATTCGGTCCCGCTAACCTCGCCCTGGCCATTGCCATCGAGGAGCACAATGCGGAGTGCCCCCCGCGCGAGCGGATCAGCGCGCAGTTCTTCGAGAAGCAGGATCGGTTCGGGTGGCATCCTGGGATGCTTCTCGACGGCGCGACGATGCAGATCGCGTTTCCGAAGGACCTGGTGACGTTCCGGAATCCGCGTAGCGCATTCACCTTCTTCAATTACCTTTTCGATCAGGGTCGCCTCGTCGACTTCGTCAATCACCAGACCTTCTTCCCGACTCGTCACGAGTTTCACGACTACTTGCAGTGGGCGGCACGCCGAGTGGACGCCGACGTGCGATACGGCACCGCGGTGGAGACCGTGCGCGGAATCCGCGGCGACGACGGGGTGATCGACCGTTTCGAGGTCCGCGCCGCCGACGGCAGCACGGTGATCGCGCGCAACGTCGTGATGGGCGCCGGTCTGCGGGAACGAATCCCCGAGTGGGCCAACCCCTCTGCGCGGTGCTTCCACAACCACCAGTTCCTGTTCCGGCTCGGTGAGATGCCGGCCCCGGTCCACCATCGGTTCGTCGTCCTCGGAGCGGGTCAGAGTGCCGCCGAGATTGTGCAGTACCTGCACGGAAACTACCCCGAAGCCGAAGTCCACAGCGTCTTCTCGCGGTACGGGTACAGCCCGGCCGACGACAGTCCGTACGCCAACCGCATCTTCGATCCGGAGGCGGTGGACGATCTGCACGGTGCCCCGGAGGCGGAGCGTCTGCGATTGCTGGATGTCCATAGGAGTACTAACTATTCGGTGGTCGACATCGAGCTCATCAACGAGCTCTACGCGACCGAATACCAGGAACGCGTTCGTGGGCGTCGTCGCCTGTTCATGCGTCGCGCGTCGGAGATCATTGCCGTCGACGAGACTTCGGACGGAATCGAGGTGGCTGTCCGCAGCGGCGTGGACGGCCTCACCGACACTCTCGCTTGCGACGCACTGATTCTGGCCACCGGTTTCACCCCCGCACCCCTCGAACCTCTACTCGGCGATCTCGCGCCGCAAACCCACCCGCCGCGCGACGTGGGCCGAGATTACAGATTGGCGGTTTCACCGGACGTCACAGCGGGAATCTATCTGCAGGGCGGCACGGAGAAAACGCACGGAATCACGTCGTCGCTCCTGTCGAACGTTGCCGTGCGGGCGGGAGAGATCGTTACATCTGTCGTAACAAGGCGTGGCCGCAACGGCACGCTTGCTAGTGTGAACGCACAGGACACGTATGCGACAAGCGAGGCGAGATGAGCACCAATCCATTCGATGACGAAGAAGGCCGCTTCTACGTGCTGGTGAACGATGAGGACCAGCACTCACTGTGGCCCACGTTCTCTGAGGTGCCGGCAGGCTGGCGCGTAGTTTTCGGCGAGGAAAGCCGGGCCGCGTGCCTCGAGTACGTGGAGAAGAACTGGACCGACATGCGGCCGAAGAGCCTGCGTGAGGCCATGGAGGCCGACGAGAAGTCGGGCGGACGGCACAGCGTCGACAAGAGCTGACCTCCCCGGGCGCCGCGTTTCGGCGACGATGTGCCGGGACGACCGTCCGGTGAGACACCGGCGGTCGTACCCGGCAGACGGCCGAGAGGCCGTCACCTGAAACTGCCTCAGGCCGCCTTCTGTGTGTGTGTTTCGACCGGCTTCCGCCGCCTCGTCTTGAAGACGGGGCGGCGGATGTCGTCTGTGCGACGCAGGATGCGCGGCCTCCGCAGGGTCCGGGCGATCCACTCGCCCAGCGTGACGCCCGCCGCGAGCGCGCAACCGATACCGAACGCCGCCAGCAGCGAGCTGAGTCCGATCACCACCTCGTTGTTGAGCAGGGCGTACAGACCCCGATACAGAGACAGACCCGGCAGCAGTGGCGTGATACCCGCCACCACGACGACCAGCGGCGGCGTGAGCGCGCGGCGGGCCATCAGACCACCGGCGAAACCGACCACCGTGGCCGCGAGTGCCGAACCGATGATGGGGCCGATGCCGAACTGGTGCGCCACCATGTAGACCAGGGCGCCGGCCGCGCCACCGAACCACGCGGCCGTGAGGGCACGCTGCTCGGCGTAGCAGGCCAATGCATAGAACATCGACGCGAAAGCGCCCGACATCACCAGGACGGGTAGCTGCACGAGTTCCGTGATCTCGACGTTGACGGGTGGCAGGGTCGAACCCAGCACACCGGTCAGACGCAACGAGATGGCCACACCGGCGATGATGCCGCCGGTCATCATGACCACTTCGAAGAATCGCGCCGCCGCGGTGATCGGTGCTCCGGTGATGGCGTCCTGCACGGAACCGACCAGCGACAACCCGGACAACAGCACCACCACACCGGCCGAAATGATCTGTGAGGGTCTGATCTCGACACCCAGCTGATCCTGGAACGTGTACAGCGTCGCCGCCGGGGTCGCCGCCACCAGACCGCCCGCCACCTGCTGGAAGAAGAACGGCAGACCGATGCGGTTGAGGACGCGGTTGACCCGGTAGATCACCATCGTCGTCAGGAAGGCGACCGATGCGACCAGCACACCACCACCCATCAACACGGAGACCGACGCGGCCATGGACGCCCAGGCGAGCGTCGCGATCCAGCGGTTGTACGGGTGCGGCGCCGTGGTGACCGCGGTCAGGGCCTCGTGCGCCTCGCTGGGGGTGACGGCCTCCCGGCGGATCCGCCGCGTGAGCCGGTCCACCGCCGCGAGGCGGGTGAAGTCCATCGAGCGGTAGTGCACTATCCGCATCGTGCTCGCCGGCGGGAGCGTCGGCCCGCGGTACGCGGACAGCACGATGGAGTTGTACGTGACATCCACATCGCACTGAGCGAGGCCGTACGTGGCGGCGATGAACTGCACCTGCTCGGCGGTGTCCATCGCACCGGTGCCGGACGCGAGGAGCACTTCACCGACTCGCACGGCGAGGTCGAGTACTTCGGCGACCACCGCGTCGTCGGTGAGGTCGATCGGCTGCAGCGGTGTGGGTGCAGCGGTGACCGCATCGACCGTTGCGCGACGGTCGCCTGTGAGACGTTGGAGGGATTCTGTGAGCTTGGCCATACTACGTGTCGGAGACAAGATCTTTCTCGGTCAAATCGGTGGCGGAGAGTGCAGACTCGAGTGTCTCGTGGCGGAACGTGGAGATGACCTGATCGTGGACGACACGGAATGCAGAGGCCAGGATACGCGTCTCCTCGGGGTCCGTGGCCCACGTGGCCTGCTGTTCGACCACCAGCACCCCGTCGTAGTAATACATTCGCTGCGGAATCAGCGTGATGCCCGCGGTAGACGCCCATTCCCGCAGCGCCGCCAGGCCCTGGGTGGCGCTTTTCGGCCCACCCATCTCGATGTCGTCGCTCGACAGCGACAGCAGAGTGTCGATGTCGCCGGAGTTGAGGGCGTCGTGCCAAGCGAGGACAGTGGCGATCTCCGAGGTACTCATGGCTCCAACGCTATCCAATGTGGGCGGAAGTAACCGTCGTTCCTGCAATGGATATGATGGGCGCGCGTGTCCGCCTCCTTAGCTCAGTGGTAGAGCACTCGCCTTGTAAGCGAGCGGTCGTCAGTTCAATCCTGACAGGAGGCTCCACCGCGGAATTACCTCCGCACACAGAGGGCCACCTTCTCCCGGGAAGGTGGCCCTCTGTGTTTCCCGCACGCTCACCCCTGGGTGGGCAGTTCGTCACCCTGGGGTCCCTGTCTCCGACCCCGCCGGTCATTGACGATGAGTGCATGCAAGTGAATTCGTGCAGGTCGGTGGTACTGGACGCGGTGGAAGCGCTGCCCGCCCTCGAGCGGGAGACACTGGCCCTCGTGTATTACCGGGGAATGTCCTGCGACGAGGTGGCGGACACGATGCAGATCAGCGTCGCCACCGTCCGGGACCGCCTTCACGAGGGGGCGCGCAGACTGCTCGCCGGTGTCGGCGACCTCTGATCGGGACCGCGCCCTCACGTGCCGATCGGCTGACCGAGCAGGCTCGCGATCGTGTCGCCGACGATCGACGACCACACCGGCCACGTCGCCTGGTCGAGGGCCATCGATCCCACGTCGTGGGTGATGCATCCGGCGTCGGTGGGCACCCCGGCGAACCGGTCCCGCAGCCACATCAGAGCGCTCGCGGCTGCGACCGGTTCGAGGGACAGATGCTCACTGGCGTGGTCGCGGGTGTACGTCACCCGGGCGTTCGGGTCCTGGCAGTAGGTGTCGACGAGTGTGTCGACGGGCCCGACCGGCACCAGCCAGTCCGGATTCGCCTGGTACATGAACATCGGCACGTCCGGGACCCGGTGACCCATCTCGGTCCGGTCGAGTACCGATTCGACCACCGGATCGCGAAGCGGGTCGCCGCTCGGGCTGTCGAACAGGCCCCTCAGGTTCGCAAACGGCAGTAGCGCCGACTGGTAGCTGACGCAGAGGTTGCTCTTGGCGGCAAGGAGCTGCTTGCCGAGTGGGTTCAGGTGCGTGTCGAGATACTCCGCGAGCTCGGGATAGTCACGGCTCACGCCGAACACGCCGCCCAGCACGATTCCCGCGCCCAGATTGTTGTCGGCGAGATCGACGAGGGCGCCGAGATCGGCGGGGATGCCGCCTTCGGCGGCGCCGACGATGTTCAGGTCCGGTGCGTAGCTCGCGTGGAGTTCGGCGGCGTGACCCGTCGCGATCGCGCCTCCGGAGTAGCCCATCAACCCGACCGGAGTCTGCCGGCCCGTCAGACCCAGGGGGTCGAAGTTCTCCGCCGCGCGGATCCCGTCCAGGGTGATGCGGCCCGCGAGGGGCCCGGCCGCATACGCGGCGTTCGGGCCCTGGTGATCCGGCATCACGACGGCCCATCCCTGGGCGAGGGCGGCCTGCGCCTCGAGGAACTGCAGCGGCGCGACGATCTGACCGGTCAACGGCGCGGGAACGGACCACTGCTGCAGTGCGTACGAGGCGGCGCAGTACTTGCCGAGGGAGTCCTCCGCCGGCTGGAGCGAGAGCAGATTACGGACGCCGTCGATCGTGCCCCGGGGCTTGACGACCGTCGCGACCGCAGGGATCGCCTCGTCCCGCGAATTGTTGGAGCGATACGACAGCTGCCACGCGTCGACGTTCACCGGAACTACCGACAGGTTCGCCAGGTGCACTTCGCGGGCGGCGATGATCTCGCCCGGCTCGGCCGCCGCGACCACGTCCGCAGGCGGTTCGTAGAAACCCCGGCCGACCTCGGGCCAGGCGGGAACGGTAAGGGCCGGCTGCACGTCCACCGACGTTCCGCCGTCGGTGGGAGCCCCGACCGACGGCGTGGCGACGGCGAGTTGTGCGCCCACCACCATCGCTCCCACCAGCAGCATTCGACGTCGTAGCGCTCTCGTTCCGATCATGTGGTCCTCCCCGGGCCGAAGTGAGACGTCTATGTCTCACTTTGAGAGCAGACCATAGATCAGGTGTGACGGGTATCGCAATACTCGCGAGTAAGTTCGGCTCAGGTCTGGTCGGTGACCAGCGCGATGAGCATCGTGCTCAGAACGTCCACCAGGACCGAGGCGGACGGTCTGGGGGAGGCGGTGCTCCAGTGATGGGCGAGATCGTTGACCGCCCCGATGAAGGCGATCGACACCATCGCGAACCGCTCGGGCGGGTCGACGACGCCACCGTCGATCGTGCGGGTGACCGCTTCGAAGAGTTCGGCCCACTGCGTGCGGCGCGCGAGGCGGTACTGCTCCACCCGGGGGCCCGCGCCGACCACCTCCACGAAGATGATCCTGGCCCGCCGCTCGTCCGTGCCGACCGATTCGATGTAGGCCGTCATGACGGTGCCGGCGACGGTCCGGGGATCGCGCGAGGGCGCCCGGTCGTTCGCGGCGAGCACCGCGTCCCGGGCCTCGTCCTGAATCGTGTCGTAGAGCGCGAGGAGGATGTCCTCGCGGCTGCCGAACTCCTCGTAGAACTGGCGACGCGACAGTCCGGCGTGGGCGCAGATGTCACTGATCGAACTGTGGGCGTACGTCTTCTCCGCGAAGACCGACAGGGCGGAGTCGAGGAACCGTGCCCGGCGGGCTACGCGACGTTCCGCAACCGGTTGGCCGCTGTACGTCCGATTCGACTCTGCTCGGGACACGATCTCAGCCTACGGTGACGGGACGTCGAGGTCCGCCTCGGCTCACATCAGTTCCCGCATCCGTTCGTGCAGGATGATGCGCCCCGCGGCCTCGATCAGCGCGAGGTGGGAGAACGCCTGCGGAAAATTGCCGAGATGACGGCCGGTGCTCGTGTCGAACTCCTCGGCGTACAGCCCGAGGGGAGAGGACACGCTGACCAACCGCTCCATCAAATCGGTTGCCTCCTGCACCTGTTCGACCACGGTCAGTGCCGACACCAGCCAGAACGAGCAGATCAGGAAACTGCCTTCCTTGCCCGACAACCCGTCGTCGGTTTCGCCGGTGCGGTAGCGCAGGACGAATCCGTCTTCGGTGAGATCGTTCGCGATGGCGTCGACGGTGGCGCGCAGACGGGCGTCCCCGCGGGGAAGGAAGCCGAAGACCGCGGCGAGCAGGGTCGACGCGTCCAGCGCCTCGGTGTCGTAGTGCTGGCGCAGAACCCCGTTCTTCACCCCGTGCTCGAGGATGTCAGCGCGGATCTCTTCGGCTGTGGCGCGCCAGGTTTCCTCGGCCGAGCGATCGCCGCGGATGCCCGCGATCTTCGACGCCCGGTCGAGTGCCACCCAGCACATCAGCTTCGACGACACGTAGTGCTGCGGTGCGCCGCGAGCCTCCCAGATCCCCTGATCGGGGTTGCGCCACACCGCGGACGCGCACGTCGCCTGCTGCTGTACGAGCGGCCACAGCCGGCGGGGGAGGCGCTTGCTGCGCACCGTGTGCAACAGGATCGAGTCGAGGACGGCGCCGAACACGTCGTTCTGCCGCTGGTCGAACGCGCCGTTGCCGATGCGCACCGGACGCGCGCCCGCGTAGCCGGACAGGTCGTCGCGGGTCGACTCCGTCAGGTCGCGGGTGCCGTCGATCCCGTACATGATCTGCAGTGCGCCATCGCCGTTCGACTCGAGGTCTGCGATGAACTGCATGAATTCGTCGGCCTCCCAGTCCAGGTTCAGATAGTGCAGAGCCTGCAGTGTGAACGTGGAGTCCCGCATCCACGTGTACCGGTAGTCCCAATTGCGTTCGCCGCCCGGAGTTTCCGGTAGGGAGGTGGTGAGGGCTGCGACGGTGGCGCCGGTCGGCATGTACGTGAGTCCCTTGATGGTGAGGGCGGACCGCTGAATCGCCTCCCGCCACCGGTGATCGGGAAAACGTGCGTGGCTGAACCAGCGCCGCCAGAACGCCGAGGTTGCATCGAGTTGCGCGACAGCCTCTTCCGCAGTTTCCGGTGCGGCGAGTTCCGCCGCCCACGACAGCGCGCAGTAGAGGGTTTCACCCTTCTCGAGCACGTGCCGGGCGCGCACCCGCCCACCCTCGATGCCGAGCGCCATGTCCGTCTGCAGACGCAGGGTCCGCCCCGCGCCGCTCGCGTCGGCGGTGTGCCGATCGCCGTCCACGAGAACCCACTCCGCCGGTGTTCTCCCGTAGTCGAACACGGGCTCGCACACCAACTCCACCTCCACAGTGCCGTCGAGGCAGGTGACCGTGCGGACCAGCATGTGATCGGCGTCCTCGTCTGCAGGCGGCCGCGTGTGGGGAGTGATCGTGTCCTCGCCGCGGCTCGGCCCCATCGTCAGTGCACTGCGCACGGTCACCCAGCCGGTCGGCGTGTTCCACACCGCCGAAATGGTGTTGCTTCCCGGCTCGTACTGCCGGGATGCCGGAACGTTGAGCCCGAACGGGCCGATCCGGAACATCCCGGCCTCGCGGTCGAGGAGGGAACCGAACACGCTGGGCGAGTCGAAACGGGGCACGCACAGCCAGTCGACGGAACCGTCCGGCGCGATCAGCGCCCCGGTGTGACAGTTCGAGAGGAAGGCGTAGTCGGCGATGGGCGGGAACGGCGACGGCGCGGCCGCGCTCTGGGGTGGGGCGTCGTCGTCCGAGGCAGTAGTCACGTTCGCGCCCCTCTCCCGGCAGTGTCGGCCACCTCCATGCTGCGGGTCGGGGCGCGCAGGGTCATCACCCTGTACGGGTGACCGGGGTCCCGTCAGTCACCGAGAACCGCGAGATCGAGTCGGCGGACCCGATCGGGTTCCGCGATGACGTCGATCTCGGTGATCCGGCCGTCCGCGATGGTGAACGCCAGCACCACGTGCAACCGCCCGTGGAGGGCCATTACGAGCCCGGCCGCCCCGTTCACCAGGGCGACCTGGGTGAACCTGGCCCGTTCCGAGGAGGCGAGCGCGCCCCTGGCCACGACGCGGGCACCCCGGATCACGAGTGGGGCCGGGGTGGGGCCGACAGCCGGATCCGCGCGGAGCACAACATCCGGATCGAGCAGCGCGACCAGCGCGTCGAAGTCGCCGCCGCGCGTGGCGGCCAGATAGGCGTCGACGACGCGGCGCTGGCGTGCCAGATCCGCCGTGTCCGGCGCCGGCGAGACTCCTTTCACCCGTCGGCGGGCGCGGCTGGCGAGCTGTCGCACCGCGGTGGAGGACCGGCCCACGATGGGAGCCACGTCGTCGAAGGGCACGTCGAACATGTCGTGCAGCACGAACGCGAGCCGCTCGGCCGGGGTCAGCGTGTCGAGCACCACGAGCAGGGCCAGCCCGACCGAGTCGGCCAGCATCGCTGCGTGTTCGGGGTCGCCACCGTCCTCGTGACCGACGACCGGATCGTGCGCCTGCACGTCGAGAGGTTCCTCGCGCCGCTGCTCGCGTGATCGCAGCACGTTCAGGCACACCCGCGACACCACGGTGATCAGCCACGCCTCGAGATTGTCCACGTCGCCGGTGTCGGCGCGGTTCATGCGCAGCCACGCCTCCTGGACGGCGTCGTCGGCTTCGGTCACCGAGCCCAGCATCCGGTACGCGACGGCCCGCAGCCGGGGCCGGTGTTCCTCGAAACGCTCCGTCAGCCGATCGCGGTCGTCCACCGTGTCACATTCCTTCCTCGCCGCGTGTCTTAGCAGTAGATCCACCGAAAACCAGCTGCCGAGACCGGGAAACCGAGTCCCGCATCCAACGAATCTGGAGAGATCATGACATCACCCATTCTGATCACCGGCGGTACGGGCACGCTCGGACGTCAGGTCGTCCCACTGCTGCGGGCAGCGGGTCGGGACGTGCGGGTTCTCAGCAGGCACGGCCGCGAGCCCGGCGACGGCGTCGAGTACCTGGCCGGTGACTTGTTCGAGGGCAAGGGAATAGAGCCTGCGCTGGAGGGGGTCGAGATCGTTCTGCACTTGGCGGGCGGACCCAAGGGTGACGAGGTCGCGACGCGGAACCTGGTGGAGGCCGCCTCGCGCGCCGGGGTGCAGCACCTCGTGTACATCTCGGTGATCGGCGCCGACGGCGTTCCGCTCGGCTGGTTCGGATCCAAGCTGGCAGCGGAACGAGCGGTGGCCGACTCGGGTGTGCCGTGGACGACGCTGCGCGCGGCCCAGTTCCACGATTTGGTGCTGACCATGCTGCAGAAGATGGTGAAACTGCCGGTGATCCCGGTGCCGGGCGGACTGCGCTTCCAGCCGGTCGATTCGGGGGAGGTCGCGGCGCGACTGGTGGAACTGACGCTCGCGGCACCGGCCGGCCTCGTACCCGACCTGCCCGGGCCGACCGTGTACGGCATGGCCGATCTGATGCGCGGATACCTGAAGGCGACCGGAAGGCATCGGCTGATGATGCCGGTCCGGATGCCGGGAAAGGCCGGCCGCGCGTACCGGGAGGGCGCGAACCTGTCACTCGACGTCGCAGCGACGGGCAAGCGGACGTGGGAGGATTTCCTGGCCGACTACGAGAGCATCTGACCGCCGACGTCGGCGAGTTTCCCGCGCAGATCCGCCAGGGTCTTGGTCAGGAGCCGAGACACCTGCATCTGCGAGACACCCACCCGCGCTGCGATCTGCGACTGGGTCATGTTGCCGAAGAAGCGCAGGACCAGCACAGTGCGTTCGAGGTCGGGAAGTGATTCCAGCAGAGGTGCGAGGACCACGTGGTCCTCGACGTGCGCGAGGGCGGGGTCGACGTCGCCGATCGTCTCCGACAGCGGGCGTTCGTTCTCACCGAGCGGGAAATCGACGGACAGGGTGCTGTACGCGTCGGCGACCCGGAGCCCCTGGACTACTTCGTCCTTGTCGATCCCGAGGGCCTCGGCCAGTTCGCTCGCCGTCGGAGCGCGTCCGAGCGTCGTGGTCAGGTCGGTTGTCGCGTTGGTGAGGGAGAGGTGCAGTTCCTGCATGCTGCGCGGGACGCGCATGGCCCAGCCCGTGTCGCGGAAGTGCCTGCGCACCTCGCCGGTGATGGTCGGGACGGCGTAGGACACGAAGTTCCCTCCGCAGCGGGCGTCGAAGCGGTCGACGGCCTTGACCAGGCCGAGGCGGGCGACCTGGATCAGGTCGTCGAGTGGTTCGCCGCGACCGTGGAAACGCCGGGCGATGTGTTCGGCGAGCGGCAGGCAACGTTCGATCAGTCGCTGTCGCAACACTTCGCGGCGGGGGTCGGAGGCGGCGAGCCGGCCGATGGCCTCGCACTGTGCGGGCACGTCACGGTACTGGTCGCGCTCGCCGCGCGCGGCCTGCGGGCGTTCCAGTCGTCGTTCGTCTGTTGCGACCTCCGCCGCAGGCTTCGTGCGACGCGTCGGCGTCGTCCTCGGGGGGATGCGACGGATCTCGCAGGATGGTGCTAGGAGCTGGGTGGACACATTCATGGCTCTGCCCTTCTCTGACCGGCCGGCATCGGCAATGGCGTCGCTATTCGACGAGTGCGGGTGAGGTGTCGGCGGCCTCGTCGGCGAACATCGCCTCGATCCGGGCCTTGATTTCCTCGGTGCTCATCGTTGCTCCGCCTCGCGAGGCAGTAGTGGTGGCGGAAGCGTGGGATGTGGAACTGGCGGGCATGAGCGATGTGTCCTTGTCGGGTGTGAAGGGTCGGTATGAGACGGAGAGCGGTGGCCGGGCCGGCCGTCAGGTCGGCAGGGAGGAGAGGAGGGTGAGTGCGCTGAGGGCCAGCGTGGCGATCAGGCCGCCGGCGATCGCTCCACCACTGCGTGCGCCGAGAACGAGGACTTCGCCGTCGTGGGGAGCGTTCTGCGGGTTGTGTGTGGTCATCGCTTCTCCTTGGTGCCCAACTCATGGTGAGAACTTATCTGCGTTGAAGGATATAGATTTGTTCTACAGTCATAGCGCAGGAAGTTCAAGCGGAATCGGCAAGATAGCTGCTCGAGACGGTGCTTCGCCGGGCCGGAGAACCGGACCGGGAAGAGATCAGATGACGCCGGGTGGCCCTCCGGCTGCCGAGAACTGCGATGCAGGAGTGGGGACAGCGCGGTACGCGCAGGGCGGAGCGAACCTGCACCCCCTGCGGCACATTGTGTCTACCGAACCTTGGTAGGATTGATGCGCCCTGAGAAGAAGGGAGATCCGGTGACGTCCTCTCATGTGCCGCTTCGTTCGCAGCGGGGTGTGTACGGGATCTCGGTAACGTCGGAGTTGACGGGTATCGGGCCGCAGACGCTGCGCTTGTACGAGCGGCGAGGGTTGATCACACCGACTCGCACGGGCGGTGGAACACGCCGGTACAGCGAGGACGATGTCGCGCGCCTCCAGAAGATCACCGAACTCGTCGCGGCCGGTGTCAATCTGATCGGAATCGGTCAGATCCTTCAGCTCGAAGCCGAGAACGCGATCCTCGCGGCGCGCAACGCCGAACTCGAGCGGCTCGTGCAGTCCGAGGTTCCGGATCGCGCCTGAGCCGCGCCTACCGGCTCAGCTCGCAGACTGGTCGTTGGTGGGGGTGAACTCGTCGAACGACGCGTCGGCCGACTGCCATTTGCCCTTCGCCCGGATATCGGCGAACGCGAGGTCGAACGCGTCCACCAGCCATGCGTGCTCGGCGGCGGCAAGAAGTTCGGACGTTCCGTCGGTGACGCCCTGGTAGAGGCTGACCCGCCATTCGGACGTGTTCTCGACCGTGTCGGTCAGTCCGTCGGCGGCGTTGGATGCGAGAAGGTAGCGGTTGTACTCGAAATCGACCCGGATCGCATAGCCCGCACCGGTGTTGACCACATTTGCCGGTCGCTGAGTTGCCGCGGCGAGCGCGGTGAGAGCGTCGCGGTAGCGGTCTGCGTGTTCCTGAGTGCGGGGCACCGTCTTCTCGTCTCTGGGGCAGAGGCCGTGGCACTCGCGGCCACGACACCTCCACGAACCCTGCCTGGACGGCCTCGGTTCGTGTTCGGTTCGGATCCGAGATTACGTCACCCGGTCCTGATCCTCGCCGCAGCCGAGGGTGCGTGCTGAGTGCAATATGCAAAATCTATATCTCCAATTGCAGATTCGTTTCATTCGTTTGTTAACATCAGGTGTTCCTTAAGCAGAAGGGAGCCTGTTGTGACCATCGATGCCCTACCTCGCTCGTGTCGCGGGGTCTACGGAATTGCGGTGGCGTCGGAGTTGACGGGCATCGGCCCGCAGACCCTGCGGCTGTACGAACGTCGCGGATTGCTGACCCCTGCCCGGACCAGCGGCGGCACCCGTAGATACAGCGAAGACGATCTGGTCAGGCTGGCGCGCATAGCGCAGCTCATGGAGGACGGAGTGAACGTCCCGGGTATTCGGAGGATCCTCGCGCTCGAATCCGAGAATGCGGATCTGGCGTCCCGGTTGGAAGGCTCGGGGGGCGACTCGGCCGGAGAGTGATCCGTACGGCCATGCCATTGGGGATCGACGAATTCCACGATCGACGTCGGTCTCGGCCTCCGACATTCGAGAGCATCTGTGCTGGTCCTGGTGGGTTTCAGAGCGGTGATCCTCGCGTCGGTCGATTCTCTTGCTCGCAAGGGTTGAACTTTACTGTCGAGTAGTTATGATGAAATCTGTATCAGCCAGAGCAGATAAGTTGACGACCCGAACGAGCCGCACGCATATGAGCATGTGACGTTGCGGCAGGGAGAGAACAAGCAATGGCCGAACGAGACACTGCCCGTCCAGTCGATGTCGTCAGCGCGCTACCGCTGTATATCGCGAAACCCGGGCACTGCACGAAGGCGCCGACAGCGTCGTCCGGCGAACGTCCTCTCGTGTAGTCCCGACTCTGGTCCGCATTCGACTCCAGACGGGAAATCGAACCATGACCCTTGCCCACAATGCACTCCGCACGCGCACTCCCCGGCACGCGAAGAATCAGCAGGACGAGCCCGACCGTCGTTTCTCGCTCGGGACCGCTCTCGTCGCTGCGCTCGTTGCCGCCGTGCCCGCGGTGTCCGTGACCGGATCGGCGGTCCTCGCGGCCGTCACCGGTGCGTCCGTTCTGATCGGCGTCCTACTCGCGGCATATCTCATCTCCAGCCTGATCTGACCGCATCCCACGTACTGGAAGGACACACCATGACCGTCACCACCGTCCCCACACTGATCACCCAGCTGCACGCCGTCCTCGATCTCACCAATACCGAAATCCAGGTTGCCGAAGCGCGCGTCACGCAGGCGCGCACGGAGGCCGTGCGCCGAGAACTGACCGAGAACGCCGAAAACGGACGCCTTCGCGCGGAGGCGATCTCACGCGCCATCCGCGATCTCGGGGGAGTGCCGGAGATCGTCGGCCCCCTGCTCGGCCGGGTGGCAGCGGCGCTGAAGGCGATGGCGGAGCAGGCACAGCCGTTCGACGAGGCCCTGCTCGGCGACCTCGCCCTAGAGCACCAGCTGCTCGACCGGGCGCGGTACGTGAAGGCCCTCGCGACCGCGGCTGGGAAGCAGGACGTCGTCCGGTTGGCCGATCGGCTGGTCACCGCGCACGCCGCGACCGTCGACTGGTTGACCACGGTGCTCGCGGAGGAGGCGCTCGGCGGACCGGCGGCACTGCGACGCACCCCGTTCCAGGCGGCGACCGGCGCCACGATCCGGCTGATCAACGTCCCCGTCTCGTGGTCCGCGCGCGGCATCGACCGTGCTCTCGACACGGCCCGCACCACCCCGCCGATGCTGAGCGCGTTGCTCGGGCGAGGCGCCCACGCGGGCGACGTCGCGGTGAAGACGCTCGCGGCATCGCGTGATGCCGCCCTCGAAACGGCCGAGCAGGTCACTCGCAACGAAGGCGCTGATGGAGTCGCAGACGCGATTCATTCCGCACGCGCCGCCGGTGGCGTCCTGGAGGCGGATGAACTCCCGATCGCCGACTACGACGACCTCAACGTGTCCCAGGCCGTCGCCGCGGTCAAGGAACTGACCGATCCCTCCGACGTGCGCACCGTCGTCGCCTACGAGGAAGCCCACAAGGACCGTCAGGGCGTGGTGTCCGCGGCCCAGACGCGGCTGGCCGGCATTGCCCAGGAGGTTGCCGGTATCGGCAACTGACGCAACACCGTCGACGAACTCGCCGGTCCCGATGCCCGGGGCCGGCGAGTTCGTCGTGTCCCGCTCAGCGGAGTCCGGCGAAGAACTCCCGGATGTCCGCGGTCAAGGTCTCGGGCTCTTCGAGTGCGGCGAAGTGACCGCCACGGTCCTCGACGTCGGTCCACCGCGTGATCGCGTGTTCCGGTTCGGCGTAGCGACGGATGCCGACGTCGTGGGCGAAGACGATGACCGCGGTCGGGATCCCGGACGCGGATTTGGCGGCGCCCCAGGATGATTCCTGCATGTAGCCGACGTACGCGGACGAAGACGCGGTGTCGGTGAGCCAGTACAGCATGACGTTGGTGAGCAGCCGGTCGATGCCGACGACGTCGTGGGGGAGCGCCTCGCGGGGGATGCGTCCACTCGCGGAACTTGTCGACGATCCAGGCGAGCTGGCCCACCGGCGAATCAGCCAGCGCGGCACCGAGAGTCGCGGGTCTCGTGGACTGGATGGAGATGTAGCCGAACTCCTCGGACATGTACCGGGACACCCGGTTCAGGCGATCCCGCGACACCGTAGCGGTGGTAGCCGAGCCGGCTCATCAGCTCAGCCCACGCCGTGGCGATACGGGTAGTGTCCCAGCCCGATTCGCGGACCGGTCCGGAGAACCCGAATCCGGGCAGCGACGGCACGACCACGTGGAACGCGTCGGCGGGGTTGCCCCCGTGCGCTGCGGGGTCGGTGAGGGGCCCGATCACGTCGAGGAACTCGACGAACGAACCCGGCCAGCCGTGGGTGAGGACGAGGGCCAATGCGTCCGGTTCGGGTGAGCGCACATGGAGGAAGTGGATGTTCTGACCGTCGATCTCGGTGACGAACTGCGGGATGGTGTCGAGCGACTTCTCCTGCGCCCGCCAGTCGAACTCGTCGCGCCAGTACGTGACGAGTTCGACCAGGTAGGACGTGGGCACACCGCTCGCTCAGTCGTCACCCGGGAGGGGTGTGCCGAACCGGGTGCGCGAGAGTCGATCGGCGAGATCGTCGAGTTGCTCCTGCGCGATGTCGATGCGAAACGGACGGATGGTCTTCGTCGTGTCGGTCATACCGGGCACGCTACGAAGGGTTGAGGACAGTTCCGGTCCTCGATGCTGAGCCGGGTCAGCAGGCCCCGGTCTTGGCGGCGTCGTAGGCCTGGATCATCTGGTCCTTGCGCTCCTGCGGGGCGTCCTTCCACTCCGGTGTCTCGGCCGACTGGGTGAACAGGTCGTCGAGGGCCTTCGTGCGGTCGAACGTCTCGCCGCTCTGCTGCGCGCGAGCCTCCGCGCCGTTCGCGTACTGGAGCAGGCCTTTGCACAGGTCCGCGACGGCGGGCAGGTCTGCGGAGGATGCCTCGGTGGCCTCGATCGTTGCGCTCGCCGGGGACTCGGCCTGGGTGGTGGTCGATTCGGAACTGCATGCCCCGAGCAGCAGGGCGGCAGGGATCAACAGCGCAACGATGGTTCGTGTCATGCGAAATACATACCAGAGGCACGGGTCGGCTGCTGTCGGCCGGTCGGTCCTATGCACGAAGTGGCAGCAGTCTCGCGAGCTGCCGGGCCGCCTCGTCCGGCCGCTCACCCAGTTCGTTGACGACGACATGATCGGCACCGGCCGCGAGGTGGCTGTGGACCCGCGCGACGATCGCGTCCGCGTCGCCCCAGGCGACCAGGTCGTCGACGAGCCGGTCGCTCAACCCCGCGATGTCGTCGGCGCCGAAACCCATCCGTACGAAGTTGGTGGCGTAGCCGCCCACCCCGGACAGGAAGCGGAGCGGAACGCGGGCCGTGTCGCGGGCCTGCGCGGCGTCGGTGCCGAGCACCGTCATCAGCGAGACGACGAGCGTGGCGTCCGGACCGAGGATGCGCCGCGCCTCGGCGGTGTAGTCGGGGGTGACGAGGAGCAAGACGGCCCCCGCGGCCCTGTCCCGCGCGAGTTCCAGCTTGCGCGGGCCCAGCGCGGCCAGAATCCGTCGCTCCGCCGGCACCGGCGGATCGAACCGGTCGAGCCTGTCGAGATAGTCGTTCAACGCCCGGAACGGCCGGGGGACCTGCGGGCCACCCAGTCCGACGACGAACCGGTCCGGCGCCGTGGTCTGCAGATCCGCATGAAGCTGTGCGACGGCGCCCGAGTCGTACACGCCGACCGGGATGATGCCGGTCGCGACGGGGATCGAGTCGGTCGCCCGGACGACAGCCGAGATCCGGTCCAGGCTGTCGATCTGACCGCCCCGCAGCCAGATCGCCGAATAGCCGAGGGATTCCAGCCGGGCCGCCTCGTCGAGGTACGTCTCGTCCGGTGAGATGTTCAGGGAGATGCCGATTGGTCCGAGGCCTTCGATGCGAGTCATCAACCGACCGTAAAACCTCGAGTCACGTTCAGGTCAAGGCGTCAGGCGGGCCCGAGTGTGTAGTCGACGCCCGGGCGGTCGCCCTTGCCCTTGAGCCAGCGTCCCGGCAACTTGCCGGCGAGGTCGCCGAGCGGCCCGACCGCGGCGCTGAGAATCCCCACCGTTTCCTGCAGCAGGTCGATGCTGGCGCTCATCCGCTCGAGATTGGGCGCCAGCGCCGTCAAGGTCTCGGACAGCGCGACGATCTGGTCGAGCGGGCCGCCCTCGGCGATGAGACGTTCGAACGCGCCACCCTCCGACAGCAGGGTCTCGAGGATGCCGTTCTCGGCGAGCGCCCGGTCCACGAGTCCACCCGGCGCCGTGAGCCGCTCGACCGCACCGTCCTGCGCGGTCAGCCGTTCGAGCGGTCCCTGTTCGGCGGTGAGACGGTCGAGCAGGCCGTCCTTCGCGAGAAGCCGTTCCAGGGTTCCGTCCTCGGCGAGCACCCGGTCGAGCGGGCCGTCCTTGGCGAGAACCCGCTCGAGCGGGCCGCCCGGCTCGAGCAGCCGTTCGAGGGTGCCGCCCTCCGAGGTGAGACGGTCGACGGGACCACCCGGAGCGAGCAGGCGGTCGAGCGGACCACCCGGCTGGAGGGCCTGCCCGAGCGGCCGGTCGTTGGCCGCGAGCGACGACAGCTGGCTGATCACCTGCAACGGGCTGCCCTGGGTGCTCATCCCCGTGACCACACCAGTTCCGGCGACCGCCGTCCGGACGGTCACCAGGCTGGCTTCGGCGATTCCGAGACCGACATCGGCCGCCGCGAGACCGACACGCACCGGGAGGGTCATCAACGACACCAGGTTCATGGAATTACTGTAACCCGCGACACACAAGCATCGAGTGTCGCGATCCGGTCAGTGCAGAACCTTCAGTCCGACGACGCATCCCACGATGCCCAGGATCAGGAGGATCTTCACCAGCGAGGAACTCTCGGCGCCGGTCACCATCGCGAACCCGACCGTGAGGGCTGCGCCGATGCCGACCCAGACCGCGTACGACGTTCCGATGGGGAGACTGCGCATCGCGAACGCCAGACCCGCCATGCTGAGAATCAACGCGACGCCGAACACGACACTGGGTCCGAGTTTGCTGAACCCGTCCGATCGGCCGAGGGCGGTGGCCCAGACGGCCTCCAGGACTCCCGACAGCACAAGCACGATCCACGCCATGACAAACCTCCGGGCACCGTCTTGTCGCTGGCCGGGTACGGTGCGCTCGTCCGGATGTCGTGTCGACGATTTCCACGGTACCCAACGGGGCGCTCCGCGCCTGTGAGTGGTGAGCGAGTACACACACTCCTCGGACGCGCACGGGTTGCGAATGCGCCGATTATCTCGCAGATCGAGGTCGCCTCATTTATTGTCGAGCGAAACAGTGAATTCTGTGCATATACCACGGAAGATAACGAGGCACATCATGATGCTCGGACTGCTCGCGGCAATCAACAGCGCATTCACCCTCGGACTCGCCAACACGATCGGGACGTTCGGTGGAGTGGTACTCAACCTGAACGTCGTAGCCTGAACTTCCTGCCTGTCAAGGCAACTCCGCTCCCACAACCCCGCTGTCGGATAGACGGCCGGGTTGTCTCGTGCGTGCGACGACCGGAGGCGACGGCACGCGGAGCGCAACTTTCCCATCCTTGCTCATGCGCCGAGAATTTCCCCCTTTTTCGGTAAAGAAGAATGGGTGATTTTATTCGGGGAATTCGCGTGCGTGTGTCGCCGCGAATTCTTCGGAGTTGACCTAGTGTCATCCGCAACGCGCACGGACAACGCGCAACCACCCCTTCCCAGGGGCAACGATGGAGGTCATGATGCTCGGACTGCTCGGGGCACTCAACAGCGGTGTCACACTCGGATTGGCCAACACGATCCTGACGTTCGGCGGGGTAGTACTCAACCTCAACATCGTGGTGAACTGACGACCGGAAACCGACCACACGGGCCGACGGTACCGGCTCCCAGGAATCTCCCAGGAAACCTACAGCGACGATCCAGCGGCGCGAGTGATGATGGGTTGCGTGAATGAGAAGCCTGTCGAAGCCCGCGTCCTCGTCGTCGACGACGAGCCGAACATCCTCGAGTTGCTGTCCGTGAGTCTGCGGTTTCAGGGATTCGAGGTGGCGACGGCGTCGACCGGGGCCGAGGGACTCGACACGGCCCGCACGTTCCGCCCGGACGCCGTCATCCTCGACGTCATGATGCCGGGAATGGATGGGTTCGGCCTGCTCAAGCGGCTGCGCGCCGACGGTGTGGACGCTCCGGTGCTGTTCCTTACCGCGAAGGACGCGGTGGAGGACAAGATCAGCGGACTCACGCTCGGCGCGGACGACTACGTCACCAAGCCGTTCAGCCTCGAAGAAGTGGTGACCCGGCTGCGCGTCATCCTGCGGCGGGCAGGCAAGGTGTCGGTGGAGGAACAGTCCGCCCGCATCAAGTTCGCCGACATCGAACTCGACGACGACACGCGGGAGGTCTGGAAGGCGGGCGACCTGGTGTCGCTGTCGCCGACGGAGTTCACGCTGCTGCGGTACTTCATGGTCAACGCCGGCACCGTGCTGAGCAAGCCGCGGATCCTCGACCACGTCTGGAACTACGACTTCGGCGGTGAGGTCGGAGTGGTCGAGTCGTACGTGTCCTACCTTCGCCGGAAGGTCGACACGGGTGAGACGCCGCTGATCCACACCCTCCGCGGAGTCGGCTACGTGATGCGAGAACCGCGGCGATGACCGCGCCTGCGGCTCCGCGGGAGTCGGCCGAGGCGGTCGCCGCTGTCCCGAACAGGCCTGCGCGACGGTGGATTCGCTCGATGCCGCTGCGCATCACGCTCGTCGGCGCGGTTCTCCTTCTCTCTGCGCTCGGACTCCTCGCGTCCGGTATCGCGGTGACGTCGGCGCTCGAGAATTCGCTGACCAACCGCGTCGATCACCAGCTGCACGACGCGGCTCAGGGGTGGGCGAAGCCCGGCAAATCGCGCCCGCTGCCGCCGCCGGTCGAACCGAACCTCGGCCGCCCACCGAGCCCGTTCTACGTCCGCACGACGCTGCCGAACGGAACGGTCCTGCGCGAGATCAACGACGAATCCGTCTCCCCCGCGCTGCCCGAGAACCCGGCGGCCGGGCCCGACACGGTCGGCTCGACCGACGACTCCGACGTGCGGTGGCGGGTGCTGACGACGACCGCGCCGGACGGAACCGAGACCACCGTCGCGATGACACTCACCGAGAACGACGAAACGGTGAACCGTTTGATCGTCCTGCAACTCATCATCGGTGTGGTGGTGCTGATCGCGCTGGGAGTGGTCGCGTACTTCGTGGTCCGGCGCAGTCTGCGACCCCTCGTCGAAGTGGAGGAGACCGCAGCGGCGATCGCGTCGGGTGACTTGCACCGGCGTGTTCCGGAACGGGACGACCGTACCGAGATCGGACGACTGTCCGTGGCGCTCAACGGAATGCTCGCTCAGATCCAGCACGCGTTCGCCGCCACCGAGGCGTCGGAGGAATCGGCGCGGCGCTCCGAGGAGAAGATGCGGCGATTTGTCGCCGACGCGAGCCACGAGCTGCGCACCCCGCTCACCACGATCCGCGGCTTCGCCGAACTGTATCGACAAGGCGCGATGACCGACACCGAAACCCTGATGAGTCGCATCGAAGGGGAGGCGTCGCGGATGGGACTCCTCGTGGAGGATCTCCTGATGCTCGCCCGGCTCGATGCCCAGCGCCCCCTCGAGACCCGGCCCGTCGACCTGCTGTCGGTGGCCTCGGACGCCGTGCACGGGGCACGCGCTCTCGCCCCCGATCGGTCCATCGCGCTCGACGTCCGCCCCGGACCCGGGACACCGGAGGTGATCGGTGACGAGGCCCGGCTGCGGCAGGTCCTCGGCAACCTGCTCGCCAACGCCGTCAAACACACCCCCGCCACCGCGGACGTGACGGTGCGGCTGAGCACCACCGAACACAGCGTCGTGCTCGAGGTGGCCGACACCGGACCCGGACTCAGCGAGGAGGACGCGGCCCGGGTGTTCGAGAGGTTCTACCGCACCGACGCCTCCCGCACCCGGGAGAGCGGCGGCAGCGGGCTGGGCCTGTCGATCGTGGCGGCCCTGGTCGCCGCCCACCGCGGGTCGGTGACCGTCGACAGCCGGCCCGGTGAGGGTGCCACGTTCCGGGTGGAACTGCCGCGGTCGAGCTGACCGTCAGTCGGGGACGTTGCCGCCGTGGCCGAGTTCGCGCAGCGCCGCCTTGAGCTTCGACTGCGCCTCGTCGAGCGATTCCTGGGACGGATTCTGCTCGGCGTTGCTGATGTTGAAATCGCCGAGGTCGTAGGCCGGGAAGACGTGTACGTGCAGGTGCGGCACCTCGAGACCGGCGATGAGCAGACCCGCCCGCGGTGCGTCGAAAGCGGGGCGGACGGCCTGTCCGATCGTGCGGGCGACGTCCATGACCTTCGTCCAGATCTCACCGTCGACGTCCTGCCACTGGTCCACCTCCTTGCGGGGTACGACGAGCGCATGGCCCTGCGTGACGGGGGCGATCGTGAGGAACGCGACGACGTCCTCGTCCTCCCACACGAAACGTCCGGGCAGATCTCCGTTGATGATGGCGCTGAATACAGATCCCATGGCCGCCATTATGCGGCTTCGCCCCCCGTGAGTACTTATTAACCTCCCGCGGTTAACAAGTACTCACGGGCGCGAAGCGCACAGGAAACTCCCAGCCTGCGTCCAGAGTCATCGGAGCGTACGGGACGAATCTTGGACGCATGACGACGAATTCCCTCTCCCGCGCACCGGGCGCCATGGGACGACTCGAGACCCCCGAAACCTCCGAGACCGCGCCCGTGCTCGACGTTGTCGTGCCGGTCTACAACGAGGAAGCCGGACTCGAACGTTGCGTGCGCCGGCTGCGGCGGCACCTCGACGAGAACGTTCCCTACTCCGCCCGGATCACCATCGCCGACAATGCCAGCGTCGACGCCACCCTCGCAGTGGCGCACCGTCTGGCCGCCGAGATCGACGGCGTCCGTGTCGTGCACCTCGACGAGAAAGGGCGCGGCCGCGCTCTGCGTGCGGTGTGGAGCGGCTCCGACGCCGAGGTGGTGGCGTACATGGACGTCGACCTGTCGACGGACCTCAACGCCCTGATGCCGCTCGTTGCGCCCCTGTTGTCGGGGCATTCGGACATCGCGATCGGGTCCCGTCTCGCCCGCTCGTCGCGGGTGGTCCGGGGACCGAAGCGCGAGTTCATCTCCCGCAGCTACAACCTCATCCTCCGCAGCGCGTTGCACGCGCGGTTCTCCGACGCGCAGTGCGGGTTCAAGGCCATGCGGGCGGACGTCGCGCAGCGCCTGCTGCCGCTGGTCGAGGACACCGGATGGTTCTTCGACACCGAGCTGCTGGTGCTCGCGGAACGCGCCGGCCTGCGCATCCACGAGGTCCCCGTCGACTGGGTCGACGACCCGGACAGTCGCGTCGACATCGTCGCGACCGCCGTCGCCGACCTCAAGGGCGTGTGGCGGGTGGGCCGGGCACTGTCCACCGGATCGCTGCCCATCGGCAGCCTGCGCGACAGTTTCGGCCGCGAGCCGCTGGTGCCCGGAGTTCCGCGTGGCATGGTCGGGCAGCTGGCCCGGTTCGCCGTGATCGGCGTCGCGTCGACCGTCGCGTACGCGCTGCTCTACCTGATCCTGCATCCGATCGTGGGCGCGCAGTGGGCCAACGCCGTCTCACTGCTCGTCACGGCCGTGCTCAACACGGCCGCGAACCGCGCGTTCACGTTCGGTGTCCGCGGATCCCAGGGCGCCGCCCGGCATCAGATGCAGGGGCTGCTCGTGTTCGCCTTCGGACTGCTGCTCACCAGCGGTTCGCTGTACGTCCTCCACTCGGCGGCCCCGGACGTGTCCAAGCACGTCGAACTCGCCGTCCTCGTCCTCGCCAATCTCGTTGCCACCATCAGTCGTTTCATAGCCCTTCGCTGGGTGTTCCGGAACGCACGCCCCGAAGGAGCTCACGCATGACGACGACCCTCGAACAACCGAAGGTCGAAGGGGCCGAACCACCTCCCGCCCGCATGCGGTGGGAGCCGTGGGCGCTCGCCGCACTCCTGGTCGGGACCGCGGTCGCGTACATCTGGGGGCTCGGCGCCTCCGGCTGGGCCAACTCGTTCTACGCCGCCGCGGTCCAGGCGGGTTCGGAGTCGTGGAAGGCGTTCTTCTTCGGATCCTCCGATGCCGCCAACTCCATCACCGTCGACAAGCCCCCGATGTCGCTGTGGCTGATGTCGCTGTCGGTCCGGGTCTTCGGGCTCAGCTCATGGGCGATGCTGGTACCGCAGGCCCTCCTCGGGGTCGGTTCCGTCGCCCTGCTGTACGCCACGGTGAAGCGGTGGTTCGGCGCCCCGGCGGGTCTGCTCGCGGGTCTCGTGCTGGCGCTGACGCCGATCGCGGTGCTGATGTTCCGGTTCAACAACCCCGACGCCCTGCTGGTGCTGCTGATGATCGCCTCCGTGTGGGCGATGCTGCGGGCCGTGGAGGACGGACGCACCCGGTGGATGGTGCTGACCGGCGTGTTCGTCGGTTTGGGGTTCCTGACCAAGCAGCTTCAGGTGATGCTCGTCGTCCCGCCGCTCGCTCTGACCTATCTCGTCGCGGGACCGCCGAAGTTCGGCAAGCGCCTCGCCCAGTGCTTCGCGGCGCTCGGCGCGATGATCGTCTCCGCGGGCTGGTGGTTGCTGATCGTCGAACTGTGGCCGGCGTCGTCGCGGCCCTGGATCGGCGGTTCGCAGAACAATTCGATCCTCGAACTCACGCTGGGCTACAACGGTCTCGGCCGGTTGAACGGTGAGGAGACCGGCAGTGTCATGCCCGGGGGCGGTCGAGGGGAGGTGGCAGCGGCCATGGGCGGTGCCGGCGAGGCCATGGCGGGCGGCCGCTTCCCCGGAGGAGGCGCCCCCGGCGGTGGCGGTATGTGGGGTAGCACCGGCATCACGCGGATGTTCGAGTCGGCTCAGGGCGGTCAGATCGCCTGGCTGATGCCGGCCGCACTGATCCTGCTGGTCGCCGGTCTCGCACTGCGCGGCAGGGCACCTCGCGTCGACACCCAGCGTGCGTCGTTCCTCGTGTGGGGTCTTTGGCTGCTCGTGACCGGACTGACCTTCAGCTTCATGGCGGGCATCTTCCACGCGTACTACACCGTCGCACTCGCACCTGCCGTGGCCGCGCTGGTGGCGATCGGTTCGGCGACGCTGTGGCGTCGACGGGACACGCTGTGGGTGCGGGCGGTTCTCGCCACGACACTGCTGGCCACCGCTGCCATGTCCTGGGTTCTGCTCGGACGCAGCGCGTCGTTCGTGCCGTGGCTGAAGTGGGCCGTGGTCGTCGTCGGCGTCGTCGCTGCGGTTGCCGTGCTCGTCCCGGCGCTGACCCGAGGCCGGATCGGTGCCGTGGTCACGCTGGCCGCGCTGTTCACCGGCCTCGCCGGTCCGACGGCCTACGCCGTCGACACCATCGCGACGCCGCACACCGGTTCGATCGTCTCGGCCGGACCCAACGTCGAAGGCGCCCACGGAGGCCCCGGCGGGATGGGTGGCCCCGGCGGAATGGGTGGCCCTGGCGGCATGGGGGGTGCTGGACGCACCGACGGTGCCGCGGTGCCCACCTTGCCGGGCGGTGCCCTTGCCGGCGCAACGGACGGCGCGGCGGCAGGAGCCACCGACGGCATGGGCGGTATGGGTGCCATGGGCGGCGCCGCCGGGGGACTGCTCTCCGGCAGCGAGCCGGGCGCCGAGCTGGTGGCGTTGCTCGAACAGGATTCCGGCAACTACACCTGGGTGGCAGCGGCCATCGGATCCAACAGTGCATCCGGCTACCAGCTCGCCACCGAGGATCCGGTCATGCCGATCGGCGGATTCAACGGCAGCGATCCGTCACCCACGCTGGAGCAGTTCCAGCAGTACGTGGCGGACGGCAAGATCCACTACTTCATCTCCGGCGGCCGAGGCGGCGGAATGGGTGGAGACGGAACGGCATCGGAGATCTCCACCTGGGTGCAGGAGAACTTCACCGCCGTCACCGTCGACGGCGTGACCCTGTACGACCTCATGTCCTGACCGAAACCGGCTGTGAGTACTTGTTAACCGCCCGCGGTTAACAAGTACTCACAGCTGTTTCAGAGGGGGAACGAGATCTCGGGTGTGCGGCAGATCAGCAACCTCCGTACGCGTCCCGAGCCGTCGAGCTGTGCCGAGGTGTTGAACGAGGCCTCGAAATCGCCGTTCCGTGTGGTGCGTCCCAGTGCCAGCTCGACCTCTCCGACACGAGCTCCCGCGAGGATTTCGTGTACGAGCACACTCTTCTCGCGTTGCTGCAGGTACTCGACGAGTCCGGCGCGATCCCCGACGAATTCGGCGGCATTCCCACCGCCGGTGGAGAATTGCACCGACATCCGGAAGTCGTCGGCGATCATGTTCAGGACGCGGTCGGGGTCGTCCGAATCCATGATCGCGAACCACGCGACCAGCACGGGAGTCGCAGACGTCGTCTCGGTCAGGTCAGTCGCGCTTCCCATGGGCCAACTCCTTTGTGAGAATGCTGAATTCCGTGTCGAAGGACACCTCGTACGCATCGATGGTTCCGTCGCTGTCGAGGTGCATGGCGGCGAGGAAGTAGCCGGTCGTCTTCACGTCGTTCTCGACGACGGAACCATAGGCGAACTGGACGTCGCCGGCGCTGCTCGTTCGGAGCAGCACGTGTCGTCGATCGACCGGGGGCCGTCCCCTCAGGTAGTCGAGCATGTCGGCGCGGCTGTACCCCCTGCGGACGGTACCCGGGAGGACTATGGCGAACTCGATCGATTCGTCGAGCAGGGCAACTGCGTCGTCGATCCGGCCGCTGTCGAGGATCGCGTAGTACCGCTCGATCACGAGTGCATCGGCCATCTCTAACCGAAGTAAATCCAGTTCAGTTTCTCCCTCGAAAGGACACCGACCACATCGTGCTCGAAAAGGACGGCGACGTCGCCCGTGTGTGGCTCAACCGCCCGCATAAGCCTGGAAGCACCGATTGGTATGAGCGTCTGGAGAGTGTCATTGGGGCGAAATGCCTTGTCATAGTGGAAGAATGAGACTTCTCTAGGGTCAGATTCAGCCACACAGAAGGCATCTCGCGGATGCAATCTCACACCTGGCCCGTCGCCGCGGCCAGATTCGACGACCCCAATCTGGTGTCGACCGCGGGACTGGTCCCGGTGATGGCATTGGCGCAGGCCAGCGGCCTGCTCACGCTCGCCGATCAGCATCTGAGCGTGCCCGACGGACAAAGGTGCCCACCCGGGCCACACGAGCATTTCATGCGGAACGTCGGGTCGGCGGTCTCGTCGAAGCATGTGCCGCCGGTGATGGCTGCGATCAAAACGATCTTCGCGCACACCGAAGCAAATGCTGTTGTACAGCAGTGGGATCAGGTCGCCGACACCTTGAACGAGTCGTTCCCGAAGGTGGCGTCGATGATGCGGGATGCGAAGGAAGATGTGCTCGCGTTCCGGGTCTTCCTGAACGCCCATTGGGCAGAAGGTCTGGTCGAACAATTCGATCGAACGGCTGAACAAGGAGATCAAACGCCGCGCCGACGTCGTGGAAATCTTCCCGAACCCGGCCGCGTTCTTGCGTCTGACGACGGCGGTGGTGATCGAGGCGCACGATGAATGGCAGGTCACCCGCCGCTATGTCTCCGATGTGAGTATGGACGAGCTCAGGGTGGTCATCGCAGCCAAAGGACGAGCCCGCGCCACCGATGCGAACCCGCAGTCGTTGACACCCGAACTCGAAACCGCATAACCTACAACATGACTCGTTGATCACGAACCAGAGGGTTCACCGATCCGAACTACACCACCCAATGGGACGCTACCGCATTCTCCGCAGAACGTGTGTGGGACTCGCAGCGCAGGGTCTGGTGGCGGGCGGATTGCTGCGGTCACGAATGGCAGGACAGCGTCCGGGCGCGGGACGACGGGACGAGGACCTTCTCAACAATCGCCCGCGCAAGAGCTTGCACTGGGCCACGCCGGCAACGGCTTTCGCCACTCGAATGTCACAATGATCACGCAAGTGTTGCGACGACCGCTCGAATCCGCCAGTCGTGGTGGACGCGGAAGTCGGCCACCAGGAGCACGACGGGCAGTGTCATCTGGTGCTGATGGTGCGAATTCCGTCGTCGCAAACGTGATTCAGTGGCAGTGCCGCCAGTCCCTGATCCTGCAACCCATATGGCTCTAACCAACCCGTGTCCATGCTAAACCGAATTCAGTTTGACAGATCGGATCCGCAAAGTTACGTTCGGTCGCGTGACTGCGCATCGGAGATGGTCGGCGAACACCGCGGTAGTAGGCTTGGGCGTGACGGCCATGGGAAAGATCTACGGACGAACCACCGCGGACTTCGCCGCTGAGGCGATCGGCCTAGCCCTCGACGACGCGGGACTGCAGAAGACCGACATCGACGGGCTGCTGCTCAATGGCAACGGAAACCTGGACATGGACCCGCGCCTGCAGTTCTCGCTGGGGTTCGAGGATCTGTCGATCATGAACTCGATGAGGGCATTCGGCTCGACAGTCGGCTCGATGGTCCAGTACGCCAGCCTTGCTCTGGAAGCGGGCTTGGTCAACCATGTGGTCCTTGTATATGGCGATACCCCACTGAAGCCCGCTGTCGGTGCGGGTGCCGCGTACGCGGCACGCGGGGTCTGGGACGGGATGAACGTCCTCAAGGTGGTGTATGGCGAGTTCGGTGGCAATGTCCCCTACGCCCTGGCCGCGCGTCGGCATCAGGAGCTCTACGGCACCACGAGCGAGCAGCTCGGCGCTATCGCAGTGGCCCAGCGCGAGTGGGCGCAGATGAACCCGTACGCGCAGATGCAGAAGCCGATGACGCTCGAGGACCACCAGGCCTCACGCATGGTGGCCGACCCGTTCCACCTCTTCGACTGCTGTCTGGTCTCCAACGGTGCCGTTGCCGTCGTGATGACCACGGCCGAACGCGCGAAGGACCTGCGGCAGCCGCCTATCCACCTGAAGGCTGCAACGCAAGCCGCGCCGGGGGACAACCAGATGTCCGGACGCGACCCGGGGATCGTCACGGGCGCGCAGCAGGCCGGCGAGCAGGCCTTCGCGCTTGCGGGGATCACGCGCGACGACGTCGACATCCTCGAGCTCTACGACTGCTACACGTACACGGTCCTGGTGACGTTGGAGGACTACGGCTTCTGCGAAAAAGGTGAGGGCGGTGAATTCGTCGCGGACGGCAAGCTCGGTCCCGGTGGCTCGCTGCCCACCAACACCGGCGGCGGGCAGCTATCGGGCTACTACATGTGGGGCTTCACCCCCCTTTCGGAGGCCATCATGCAGGCACGGGGACAGGCCGGCGACCGCCAGGTGGCCAAGAACGACATCGTCTTGGCCAGTGGCAACGGCGGCGTCCTCAACTTCCACTCGACAACGATCTGGAGCAAGCATGCCGACTGACGCCTCAGAGCTCACCTACGACGACGCCAGCGCCCCGTTCTTCGAGGGCGCGGCCCGCGGCGAGCTCATGCTGCAGTTCTGCGAGTCGTGCGATGGGTACATGTGGCCGGTGAAATACCGCTGCCCCCATTGCTTCGCACCCGCCGTCGTATGGCGTGCAGCGAGCGGCGAGGCAACGTTGTACAGCCTGACCGTCGTACACCAGGCCCACCCGAGGTTCCCCAGCCCGTACGTCCTCGCAACGGTCGAAACGCAGGAGGGTGTCCGGTTCAACGCCTCGCTCGTCGGCGAGAACGCCGCGAGCACACCGATTGGATCGGAGATGGTCGCCGTCTTCGACCGCACCGAGAAGCCGTTCACCGTTCCCAGATTCCGGAGAGCCTCATGAGCTATCACTTCATCACCTACGAAAAGCGCGACCGTGTCGCGGTCGTGACGCTCAATCGGCCGGAGTCGATGAACGCCCTGCATCTCGAGGCGCACCGCGAGCTCGCGGGGGCGTGGGAAGATTTCCGCGACGATCCTGACGTGTGGGTCGCGATTCTGACCGGAGCAGGTGACCGCGCCTTCTGCGCAGGGAACGACCTCAAGGTCACGGCCGAGCGTACGGCGCAGGGCGGCGACGTCCAGGGCGAGGCCCGCCCCCCGTTCGGGCGCATTACCCGTGACTTCGACTGCCCGAAGCCCATCATTGCGGCGGTCAACGGCGTCGCCGCCGGCGGCGGTCTCGAGCTCATCCTGGCCTGTGACATTGTCGTGGCCTCGGAGCACGCCCGCATGGGACTTCCCGAGCCGAAGGTCGGCCTCTTCGCCGGTGCCGGGGGCGCTCACCGGCTCGCACGTCAGGTCCCCTTCAAGCTGGCCATGGGGATGCTCCTGACCGGCGACCTGATCGATGCGCCCGAGGCCCATCGGATCGGGCTGATCAACGAGGTCGTTCCCCACGACGAGCTGATGACGACGGCGCAGTCGTGGGCCGACCGGATCATCAGGTGCTCGCCATTGTCCGTGCAGCTCACCAAGGAGGCGGTCTTCGACGCCCAGTTCCTGAGCATCGACGACGCCTTCCGTAAGGACAACGGCCGACGCGATCGGTTGCTGGCCTCGCACGACTTCGTCGAGGGGCCAAAGGCCTTCGCGGAGAAGAGACAACCCAGATGGACAGGACGTTGATCGACATGACCGGGCCCCACTCCCTGAGCGCGCTGCTCGCGCCCCGCAACGTCGTCATCGTCGGTGCGTCGGAGCGCTCCGCCTGGTCCGCAGGGTCGTTCTCCAACTTCGCCCGGCTGGGGTTCGAGGGTCAGGTGCATCTCGTCAACCGCAAGGGGGGCACCGTCCACGGACAGCCGGCACACAGGTCGTGCGCCGAGATCGGCGAGCAGGTCGACCTGGCCTTGCTGCTGGTGGCCGCCGAGGCCGTCCCGAACGCGCTGCGCGACATCGCCGCGGCCGGGATCCGTTTCGCCGTGGTCCTAGCTGCCGGCTTCGACGAGATCGGCGCCAACGGTCGCGCCATGCAGCAGCAGATCACCGAGCTCGCTTTGGAGCTCGGGGTAACCTGCGTGGGACCGAACTGCCTGGGGTTCATCAACCTCGTCGACAAGGTGCCCGCTTGGTCCGGCCGGATGGCCGAGCTCACCACGGGCGCAATGGCGGTCGTGTCACAGAGCGGCGCGACCGCGCACACTATCGCGGCCTTCGCAGCGCAGCAGAACATCGGCGTCAGCCACGTCGTCTCAACCGGCAACGAGTCGATGGTCGACACGACCACGATGGCGACCATCCTCATCGAGGACGAGCGGGTCCGCTCCGTGGCGATGTTCATCGAGTCGATCCGCGATGCCCGAACCTTCCGGAGTCTGGCGCGTCGGGCGGCCGAGCTCGGCAAGCCGATCGTGGCGCTCAAGATCGGCTCGAGCGAGCTCGCCGCCGAGATCGCCCAGAGTCACACCGGTGCACTCGTCGGTGACGACCGTCTGGTCGATGCGGCGCTTCGGCAGTTCGGCGTCATCCGGGTCAGGTCTTTGGAGCAGCTGGTGATGACGGCCGGGCTGCTGTCACGTACCGGTCCGCTGGCCACGGGTGACCTGGGAGTCGTCTCGATGTCCGGCGGCGCCTGCGACCTTGTTGCCGACCGGGCGGATGCATCGGGTGTCAGGCTTCCCATCCTCGCGGACGCGACGAAGGCGCGGCTCGCCGAGTTGCTGCCGGAGTTCTGCACCCTGCGCAACCCGCTCGACTCGACGGGTGCGGCATCGGCGAAGCCAGAGCTCTTTCGCGACTCGATCTTCGCGATCGCCGATGATCCGTCGGTGGCGATCGTCGCTGCGATCCACGTTCATCCCACCGAGGAACGCGGCGAGGCAATCAAGGCCCGACTGCGGATCGACGCACCGGCGCTCGCCGGTTCCGCCACGCCGGTGATCCTGCTCGACCAGACGATCGCGACGATAGACCCCGGGACGGTGCGCAATCTCGAGGAGCTCGGCATCCCGCTCGCCATGACCGGTCTTGACCACGTGGTCGAGGCGGCTGGCCATGCGATCTGGTGGTCGCAGTGGCTTCGCCCGGACCACCTGCCTACAGCGAGCGCCCCGGACCTGTCCTACCTCGCGGGGGCCGGTGGGGTGTGGAGTGAGGCTGAGTCGCTGGCGCTCCTGGTCGAGCACGGTGTCCCCGCGGTTCCGTACGCCCATGTCAGGGACGAGGAGGCGGCCGTCGAGGCGGCGGGTCGGCTCGGTTCGCCGCTCGTGGTCAAGCTCGTGTCGCCCGATATCGTCCACAAAAGCGACATCGGTGGAGTCCTCCTCGGCCTGGATTCGCCCGAGGCCGTCCGACGGGCATATCGCCAGGTGCAGGCTGCGGTGCTCGCAGTACCGGGCGCGCAATCCGAAGGTGCTCTGATCTCATCGATGCGATCTGGAGGCGTGGAGATGATCGTCGGGGTCGTGCGCGACCAGCAGTGGGGGCTTACTCTCGCAGTCGGCCTTGGTGGTGTCCTCGTGCACGTCATCGACGATAGTGTGCTGCGGACCCTTCCCGTGAGTGAGACCGACGTGCGACAGATGCTGTCGGAGCTGCGCGGCAAGGCTCTGCTCGACGGTGTCCGCGGCTCCAGGCCCGTCGACCTCGATGCGTTGGTGGCTGCGATCCTTAACGTCGCCAGCCTGGCCGAGCGGCTCGGCGACTCGCTCGAATCCATCGAGATCAACCCGTTCCGAGTGGAGGGCTCGACCGTCGAAGCCCTCGATGCGTCGATCGTCTGGGCGCCACGTGGCAGCGATGAGGCGCACCCATAGGAAGATGTCGTGAGGAGTGTGCTTGCCGGAATACAGCTGCCAGTGTGCCTATTCTCGGTCGAGAAGTCCTCGCGCGCAATGCGTCGCCAACAGCGGGTGACGCATTGCGCGCAGCTGCGCATATCAACGCTCGAGCAAGATCTCACCCCACTCGCGGGCGGGGCTCGCGAGTGGGGTGGCTGCCCATCACCGTTAGCGGACGCTTGCGTGTGCCGGTGCCGGTGCCGGTCGCGGACGTCGGCGTTCACGCTCGCCTTTTGCGTCCTCCAGGCTGGCCTGCGGGCGCAGCTGGAGCCGCGAGATCCATCCCGCCATGCGCCTGGTGCGCCGTCGGAGTGTGCTTCCCCGTGGCGGGCAGACGCGGCGCCGCACGTCCTGGAGTAGCCTCGGACGGTGTTTCTGCCTGGGTCGGTCAGACCGCTCGTCCAGGATGGAGCACAGTGGTCGGCACGAAGAATTGAGCTTGTCGAGCACCCGGTCGACGGCGATGGTGGCGCGGGCACATGGCTTGGCCGTCTTCGATGAGCTGCTCTGCGAGGCCGCGGGGAGCCCAGTTCAAACGCTCCGCGGCGAGCGAAGATCGGCGTTGAGCCGTCGCAACACCCTGTGCCCCCGCCTCATCGAAGAAGTCGGTGACAGGCAGCGTGCGTGTGGCGGCGAAGTGCATCCGAGGGACTGCCCCCACCCTGGTTGACACACGGGGTGTGCAGTTTCAGGCCGCGTGTGCGGTCTGATGGAGCGTCTCATATTCGACGGGTGTCAGTCGACCGAGCCCGCGTTGCCGGCGCCGCCGGTGGTAGGTCGTCTCGATCCACCCGACGATCGCCAACCGTAGTTCCTCACGGCTGCTCCAGCGGCGACGGTCGAGGACATTGCGTTGCAGCAACGCGAAGAACGATTCCATCGCGGCATTGTCACCACATGCCCCCACCTTCCCCATGGAACCTTGTAAACCATTGCAGGCCAACAACTCTACGAACATTCCGGAACGAAATTGGCTGCCGCGATCGGAATGAACCACGGTGTCGTCCGGGTTGCGGAGCGCGATAGCGTTTCGCAGCGCCGAACACGCCAGGTCCGCGGTCATCCGGTCGGCGATCGAATAGCCGACGATCTTCGGTGGAGAAGCAGTCCTTGATCGCGCAGAGGTAGAGCTTGCCCTCATCGGTCCAGTGCTCGGTGGGGGCACCTCCCTGCACGGAGTGCTCGGGGGAATGTCGGTCAACCACAACCGGTCGGGCCGCTGGGCGCTGAACTGCCGCCTGACGAGGTCGTCATGGACCGGTGGCCCGGATCGGCGATGAAGTCCGCGCTTCTTGGCGAACACCGAGAAGATCCGCTGCTGCGAACACAGCCGGTGGACGCGGTTCTCGCCGGCGACGATGCCGTGGGCGGGTAGCTCGTCGGCGATGAACCGGTATCCGAATTCCGGATCGCCGGCGTGGATATCGAGTGCGGCGTTGATCAGATGGGCATCGTCCCAATCCCGTCGAGACACGGGATCGGTGTTCCACTTGTAGAACGCTTGCCGGGAGAATCCCAGCACCCGGCAGGTCACCGCGACGGAGATACCGTCGGCGGCAAGGTCACGGACCAGCGGGAACATCATTTTGGGTTGACATCGCGCGATAGGTAGGCCACCGCCCGACGCATCACCTCCGCCTCCTGTTCGAGCAGCCGGATACGTTTGCGGGCCTCGCGGAGCTCGTCGGATTCGTCCCGTGTGAGGCCGGGCCGGGTGCCGTCCTCGATGTCGGCCTTGCGCAGCCAGTTCTTCAGGCAAGTCTCGGAGATCCCGAAATCTTTCGCGATCTGCTCCAGCGGGGCTTCGCGTTTGCGGGCCACGGCGACGACGTCGCGGCGGAACTCCTCGGGATACGGCTTCGGCATGTCGATCATCCTTCCACCGTGAGGGCAGATCCCTCACAGGTCAGGTGTCAACCAGAGCCGGGGCAGTCCCGTGTCGAACGATCACCCGTGGGAGTCGACACGATGCCCTCAGGACATAAAAGCAAGTTCGGGTGTGCGGCAGATCAGCAACCTCCGTACGCGGCCCGAGCCGTCGAGCTGTGCCGAGGTGTTGAACGAGGCCTCGAAATCGCCGTTCCGTGTGGTGCGTCCCAGCGCCAGCTCGACCTCTCCGACACGAGCTCCCGCGAGGATTTCGTGTACGAGCACACTCTTCTCGCGTTGCTGCAGGTACTCGACGAGTCCGGCGCGATCCCCGACGAATTCGGCGGCATTCCCACCGCCGGTGGAGAATTGCACCGACATCCGGAAATCGTCGGTGATCATGTTCAGGACGCGGTCGGGATCGTCCGAATCCATGATCGCGAACCACGCGATCAGCACGGGAGTCGCAGACGTCGTCTCGGTCAGGTCAGTCGCGCTTCCCATGGGTCAACTCCTTTGTGAGAATGCTGAATTCCGTGTCGAAGGACACCTCGTACGCGTCGATGGCACCGTCGCTGCCGAGGTGCATCGCGGCGAGGAAGTAGCCGGTTGTCTTCACGTCGTTCTCGACGACGGAGCCGTAGGCGAACTGGACGTCGCCGGCGCTGCTCGTTCGGAGCAGCACGTGTCGTCGATCGACCGGGGGCCGTCCCCTCAGGTAGTCGAGCATGTCGGAGCGGTTGTATCCCCTGCGGACGGTACCCGGGAGGGCTATGGCGAACTCGATAGATTCGTCGAGCAGGGCAACTGCGTCGTCGATCCGGCCGCTGTCGAGGATCGCGTAGTACCGCTCGATCATGAGTGCATCGGTCATGAAATGAACTTAGTTCAACCCAACGCCGATTGTCGAGAGTCCTTGCCGCGATGGCTTGGGCGAAACTAAACTGAACTCACGTCAATTTGAGGAGAGTTTCATGCCGTCCCCCCATTCCCATCCCTGGCCCGAGACCGAACCCCCGGCGATGACGCCCGTCGCCGAGCACGACGATATCCGGGCGGTGGTCCGCCAGTTGCTGGATCGACATTCGACGCTCGAGGCCGGCCGTCTCGCCGCCGAGTCGGAAATCGGCTATTCACCCGAGTTGTGGTCGCTTCTCGTCAAGGAGATGAACGTCGCCGCGCTGGCGGTGCCGGAGGAGCGCGGCGGTCTGGGTTACGGCGTGGTCGAACTCGGGATCGTTCTCGAAGAATGCGGGCGCGCGCTGGTCGGCGAACCCGTGCTCACGTCCGCGACGCTGGGGGTGCACGCCCTACTCGCCGCCGACAGGTGCCCGCAGGTCGACGAACTGCTGGGGCGGGTCGTCCAGGGCGAACTCGTCGCGACCGTGACAGCTCTGAGCGAGGAGACCGATTTCGTCGACGCCACCCGGACCGGAGGTCGCTGGTCGGTGTCCGGCCGCGCGACCAACGTCGTGCAGGGCGGCGCGGCCGATATCGTCGTGCTACTCGGGCGCGGTGACGAGGGGCCCGGCCTCTACGCGGTGGATCTGCGTACAGCCCCGGTGCGGCGCACGGAGCTTCCGGTCATCGATCCCAGTCGGCGGCAGGCGAATCTGCTCTTCGACGACGCGGACGCCGTGCGTCTCGTCGGACCCGGCGACGCAGTGCGGACGGCCGCATCACTGCACAGCCTGGGAGTGATCGGGCTGGCCTGCGAACATGTGGGAATCGTCGATCGTCTACTCGAAAGCACAACGGGCTACACGATGCAGCGTCACCAGTTCGGGCGAGCGATCGGCTCCTTCCAGGCCGTCAAGCATCGACTGGCCAACACTTTGGTCGAGTTGGAGAAGGCTCGATCGGCGGCGCGGTATGCGGCCGCCGTGTTCTCGGAAGACCCGGACTCCGCGGCGCTCCCGGCCGCGGTCGCGGGGGCGATCTGCACCGAGGCCGCGATCGGCACCGCTCTCGAGGCCGTGCATCTGCATGGCGGTGTCGGCTTCACCTGGGAACATGCCGCGCATTCCTACGTTCGCCGCGCGCTCGGCGACGAACCGCTTCTCGGTGATTCACGGGCGCACCGCAGTCGCGTCGCGGATCTCGTCGGGCTCTGAATCGGGGGCGTCTGCCCCGGCTGAATCGAAACCTCTTGCTCCGCCCTATTGACGGACCCTCGCCCACCCAGTAGAACTGAAGTGAATCCAGTTCAGTTTCATTCTTCGAAAGGACACCGACATGGTGGACACCGACCACATCGTGCTCGAGAAGGACGGCGACGTCGCCCGCGTATGGCTCAACCGCCCGCACAAGAAGAACGCGGTCACCGTCGAGCTGCTGCATCGCCTCGACGAGATCATCGTGGAGGTCGACAACGACCCCAACCTCAAGGTGCTCGTCCTGCGTGGACGTGACGGCACCTTCTGCTCGGGCTTCGACCTCGACGAACTGCGGGAGAAGTACGTCGGCTCCACCACCGCGATGGACGTCGCCGTACTGTCCGCCAAGGTGTGCGACCGCCTGTACTCGATGAACACGCCGTCCGTCGCGGTGCTCGAAGGCTTCGTCACCGCAGGCGGTTTCGAGCTCATGATCTCCTGCGACTTCGCCATCGCCGCCGACGACGCCCGGATCGGCGACTTCCACATCCGCCGCGCGTTGTTCGGTGGGGCAGGCCCGATCTACCGGCTCCCGCGGATGATCGGCATTCGGAAGACCAAGGAGCTCATGCTGACCGGCAAACTCCTCACCGGCAAGGAGGCGGAGGCCTTCGACCTGATCAACGCCTCGGCACCGCCCGAAGACCTCGACAAGCTTCTCGCCGAGTTCATCGCCCCGATCGTCGACAAGAGCCCGTTCATGATGAAGCTCACCAAGATGTGCATCGACCGCGGTCTCGACGCGGACATCCAGTCGCTGATGGTGATGGAGCACCTCGCCGTCGGCAACGCGCTGCAGTCCGAGGACGCCCGAGAAGGCGTGAACGCCTTCCTCGAAAAGCGTGAGCCGGTCTGGGTCGGTCGCTGATCCGACGCCGACGACGAATCCCGAGGAGAGAATGAGGATGGGCGAGACACATACCGCGCCTGCGCTCGGCGCGAGCCGGTGCTCCCACTGCTCGACTGTCGCGTTCCCGGCCACCGGCCTGTGCTCGCAGTGCTCACGACCGGCGATGTCGCCGTTCACCCTGAGCACACGCGGGACGGTCTGGGCGTACACGGTTCAGCGGTTCGCCCCGAAATCCCCGCCGTATGTCCCGCCGGCGAACGGTTTCGCGCCGTTCGCCGTCGGCTACGTCGAACTCCCCGAGGGAATCAAGATCGAAGCCGTGCTCGAATGCCACGACTTCGACGAGCTGGACGACGGGGCGCCGGTGACCTTGATCGCCACGGCGCCGGTGCCCCGGTTCGCCACCGATGCCTATCTGAAGGAGATCCGCTGATGTCCACCGTGTCGATCATCGGGGCCGGACTCTCGAAGTTCGGACGTCAGCCGGGCAAGAGCGGTCGACAGCTGGCGCTGGATGCGATTGCGTCCGCGTTGACGGACGCCGGCATCGGGTGGACCGATGTTCAGGTCGCATTCGGTGGCAGTGACGGTTCCGGGCTCGCCGACACCCTCGTCGCCGAACTCGGGCTCACGGGAATACCCTTCACCAACGTCAAGAACGGCTGCGCGACCGGCGGTAGCGCGCTGGTGTCGGCCGTCAACGCGATTCGTGCGGGTGCCGCCGACATCGCACTCGCGGTCGGATTCGACAAACATCCGCGCGGCGCCTTCGACCCGACACCGGAGGATTGGGGTCTGCCCGTCGGCTACGGCGAGGCGGGCCTGATGGTCACCACCCAGTTCTTCGGCATCAAGATCGCGCGGTACATGCGCGAGCACGCAATCAGTGCACCGACTCTGGCCGCCGTGGCGGAGAAGGCGTACCGCAACGGCTCGCTGAACCCGAATGCCTGGCGGCGCGAACCGATGTCCGCTGAGGCAATCGCCGCAGCGGACATGGTCAACGACCCGCTGACGCGATACATGTTCTGCTCTCCCGGCGAGGGGGGTGCCGCCGTCGTCGTGGCGAGTGAGGCCGCCGCCCGGCGCCTCGGCGGAAGGCCGGTGCACTTGCGCGGAATCTCGGCGGGCACCCGCCGGTTCGGTTCCTTCGAGGTGTTCGGTCCGTCGATACAGGGCCGGGGAACCCCACCCAGCGTGAGCACGTCTACCGCCGCCGCCGCATTCGAGCAGGCCGGACTCGGTCCCTCGGATGTGGACGTCGCGCAACTCCAGGACACGGAGAGCGGTGCCGAGATCATGCACATGGCCGAGTGCGGATTCTGTGAGCACGGCGAACAGGAGAAACTGATCGCGGCAGGCGAGACGGAGATCGGCGGCCGGATCCCGATCAACACCGACGGCGGATGCATCGCCAACGGGGAACCGATCGGCGCCTCCGGCCTCCGGCAGATACACGAGATCGTCACGCAGTTACGCGGGGAGGCCGGTGCCCGACAGGTTCCCGGACACCCGCGCATCGGATTCACCCATGTCTACGGTGCGCCCGGAATCAGCGCCTGCACCGTCCTGTCCGTCTGAGGAAGAGCCATGAATCAAGCAACGATGCCCGACCTGGACCAGTTCGTGGATGAAGCGCGGGCATGGCTGAGAACCGTCGCCGAACCGCGCACCCAGATCAAATGGGGAGTGGGATCCGACTCGGTCGCCGTCTTCGAGAATTGGACAGCGGAGCAGGAGCGGGACGAGACCGACCATATCCGCGCGTACGAGCAGACGAAGTTCGACGCCGGCTGGGGCTCGATGAACTGGCCGGCCGAGTACGGTGGCCGCGGCCTGCCGATGTCCTACGTCCTCGCGTTCCGGCGGGAGGAGAACGCATTCGACGTGCCGCGCCGGACCGAAATGTTCTCGGTGACTCAGCAACTGGTAGCCCCGGCGATCGCCCAGTGGGGAACACCGGAACAGTGCGAGCGGTATGTGCGCGCGATGCTCCGGACCGATATCATTGCCTGTCAGCTCTTTTCGGAGACCGAAGCCGGATCCGACCTTGCCGCCGTCCGGACGAGGGCAGTCGAACGGAATGGCCGGTGGACGATCACCGGGCACAAGGTCTGGACGTCCGGCGCCCGCGTCGCCGACGTCGGGGTGGCGGTGTGCCGTACCGACCCCGAAGCGCCCAAACACACAGGCCTCACGGTGTTCCTGGTCCCGATGGATGCTCCCGGGGTCACCGTCCGCCCGATCCGCCAGATGACCGGGGGCAGTTCCTTCAACGAGGTCTATCTCGACGGTGTCGAACTGTCGGACGACCACCGGTTGGGGCCCGTGGGGGAGGGGTGGCCGGTCGCCTTGACGGTGCTGGCGGCCGAACGACTCGATGCCGGGAACCTGGGTCTGGCCAACGCCGATCACGCCGTCGAACTCGCCCGTCATCTCGACCGGCCGCTCACCGAGATCGAGCGTGACAAGGTCGCGGACCTCGTGACCCGCAGCTATGTCCAGCGCGTGACCGGAATGCGGGTGGCCGCGGCAGTGGTCGCCGACAAGGACCCCGGCCCCGAGGCTTCGGTGGGCAAGTTGCTTGCCACGGACACCATGGCGCGCACGTCGGAGGTGGTCCGGCTGTTGCTGGGACGCGATCTGATTGCCGACTCGGGCGAGTGGGGAACGTTCGCGTGGACGGAGCATGTGCTCGGCGCACCCGGGTACCGGATCGCGGGCGGCACCGACGAGATCCAGCGCAACATCCTCGCCGAGCGTGTTCTCGGTCTGCCGAGGGAGCCGCGCCGATGATCACGAACAGCACGCTCGGCGTCCGGGTGGCCCAGCGCCTGCGCGAGCAGAGCCCCGGCCTCGACGTCGGCGCACTCGAGCCACTTCTCGGTGGGCATTCCGGGTTGACGTACAAAGTGCCGACCAGCGACGGCGACCTCGTGGTCAAGGCGGTTCCCGAGGGGCAACGCCCCATCGGGCGGCACGACATGGTGCGTCAGGCGCGGATCATGGAAACACTCGGTGCGACAGAGGTTCCCGTGCCGCGGATCGTCGCCGTCGACGAGGACGGGCCGGCGTGGTTCGCGATGGAGTGTGTGGCCGGGGAATCACTCGAGCCGGTGCTCGATTCCCCTCCGGTCGAACCTGCCGTCGCGGCGGCGCGGATGCGCCGTGCGGCCGCGGTACTGCCGCTGCTGCATGCGGTGCCGGTCGACACGATCCCGGCGGCCGGGGATCCGTTGTCACCCGCTGCGGAGCTGGCCCGGTGGAAACGCACCCTGGACGCCGTTCCCCCCGAGCTCGTCAGTGGGGGCGACGAGTTGCTGCGTCTGCTCGCCGCCGATGTCCCCGACGCGCTGCCACCGACGCTGGTGCACGGCGACTACCGGCTCGGCAACATCATCGCGCGTGACACCGAGCCGGCGGCGTTGATCGACTGGGAGATCTGGAGCCTGGGCGACCCGCGGGTCGAATTGGGCTGGTTCCTCGTCTTCGCCGACGGTGCGAACTTTCCCGGCGTGGGGCGCGCGGTGCCGGACCTGCCGTCCGCGGACGAACTGATCGACCTCTACACCGGGGACCACCCGGCACTGCCGGACATGAACTGGTTCAACGCGCTCGGCCGTCTGAAGATGGCGGCGATCATGGGCCACAACCTGCGCCGGCACCGTGAGGGCCGCCACCACGACCCCGACCAGGAACGGCTGCCCGACACCATCTCGCAGCTCATCCGCAGCGGAACCGCGCTACTTGCCTGATCAACCTCCGATCATCGCGTGACGCGATGACGGAACAGAGAGGACCTCACGTGGACTTCGAATACTCCGCGCGCACCGAGCGACTGCTCGAGCAGCTGCGGACCTTCATGGAAGAGCACGTCTATCCGGCCGAGGCCGTGTACGACGAGCAGATCAAGTCGAACGACAACCCACACGAGCAGCCCAAGGTCATGCTGGACCTGCAGGCGAAGGCGCGCGAGCTCGGATTGTGGAATCTCTTCATGACGCACGGCGAGTGGGGCGCCGGTCTCACCAACCTCGAGTACGCCCCGCTCGCCGAGCTGGTCGGGCGCTCGGTGATCGGCAACGAAGCCATCAACTGTTCGGCACCCGACACCGGCAACATGGAGATCCTCGCCATGTTCGGCACCGAGCAACAGCAGTCCCGGTGGCTCGCGCCGCTCCTCGACTGCACGATCCGGTCGGCGTTCGCCATGACGGAACCGGATGTGGCGAGCTCGGACGCCACCAATATCACGTCGACCATCCGCCGGGACGGCGACGAGTACGTCCTGAACGGCCGGAAGTGGTACACCTCAGGCATTCTCGACCCCGACTGCAAGCTCGTCATCTTCATGGGAAAGTCCGATCCCGACGCTCCGACGTACCGGCAGCAGAGCATGATCCTGGTGCCCGCGGATTCTCCCGGTATCGAGGTCCTCCGCGATCTGCCCATGTTCGGGTACCGCGACCGGCTCGGTCACGGCGAGGTCCAGTTCACGGACGTCCGGGTACCTGCCGATCACATGCTCGGCGCCGAGGGCGACGGTTTCGCGATCGCGCAGGGCAGGCTGGGGCCGGGGCGCATGCACTACGCGATGCGGGCGATCGGCATGGCCGAACGCGCCCTCGAACTGATGTGCCGACGAGTGTTGCAGCGCACTGCCTTCGGTGCGCCGCTCGCCGAGCGCGGTGTGGTGCGCGAGTGGATTGCGCGTAGCCGGGTGGAGATCGATCAGATCCGGCTGCTGGTCCTGAAGTCGTCGTGGCTGATGGACACCCGTGGCAACGCCGCCGCCCGCTCGGAAGTCGCCGCGATCAAGGTTGCGGCCATGGAGGTCGCTCATCGAGTGGTCGACCACGCCGTCCAGACCTACGGCGCGGCAGGGGTGAGTGACGACACGATCCTGGCCCGGCTGTATGCGATCACCCGGGCACTGCAGATCGCCGACGGCCCCAACGAAGTCCATCTGCGCACCATTGCGCGCCTCGAACTGAAGAAGTACGCATGAACGCAACGCGAGAACTGACAGGCAAGGTCGCTCTCGTCACGGGGGCCACCCGTGGGCTCGGATACGCCATCGCGAGCGGGCTGGCGGCCGCGGGGGCCACCGTGATCGTGTCGAGCCGCAAGGAGGACGCGTGCATCTCCGCGGCCCTCGCGATCACGAGGGACACCGGTGGCATCGCCGAACCGCTCGCACTGCACGTCGGGAAGTGGGACGCGATCGAACTCGCCGTCGACCAGATTCTCACGCAGTTCGGAAGCCTCGACATCGTTGTCAACAACGCCGGCATCGCGCCGCTGTCGCCGAATCTCGAATCGGTCTCCGAGTCGCTCTTCGACAAGACGATCGAGGTCAACCTCAAGGGCCCGTTCCGGCTCATGGCGGTGGCCGGCGCCAGGATGAGCGCGGCCGGAGGCGGTTCGATCATCAACATCTCGAGCATCGGCGCACTGCGGCCCAGCCCGCCGGAGGCGATGTACGCGGCATCGAAGAACGGCCTCAACGCGCTGACGATGGCCTTCGCTCAGGAATACGCGCCCCGGGTACGGGTGAACTGCATCATGCCGGGCGGATTCGCGACCGACATGGCGGCGGACTGGGACGACGAGTTCGTCGGCAAGATCATCGACCGACTCCCGGCCGGGCGCCTGGGGAACCCGGACGAAATCGCCGGTCTCGTCGTGCATCTGGCGGGTGACCGTGCCGGTTACACCACGGGGGCCGTCATCCCGGTCGACGGCGGGCGCACCGCCGTCTACTGACGCGCGCGTGCCACGAACACGAGTAGGAGCCAACCACATGCAGGTACCCGAGCTGTTCCAGCTGAGCGGTCGCGTCGCCGTCGTCACAGGTGCGTCGTCCGGCCTGGGAATGGGATTCGCGCGGACACTGGCGTCGGCGGGGGCGACGGTCTTCGCGGCCGCCCGCCGTGTCGAGCGTCTCGCGGCGCTGGCAGGCGAGGTCGACGGGGTCGTCCCCGTCGAGTGCGACATCACCGTGGACTCGGACCGGCGCTCGCTCGTGGATCGGGCACTCGCGCGGGCCGGGCGGATCGACGTCCTCGTCAACAACGCGGGCAGACCCGGCAGACCGAACGCCGAGGACGAGAGCCCGGAGGAGTTCTCCTCGATTCTCGACGTCAATCTGGCCGCGGGATTTCATCTCGCCACGTGCGTCGCCTCGGCCACACCGGCGGGCGAGGCAGCATCGATCATCAATATCTCCTCCGTCGTCGGGCTCGTCTCGACGGCACCCATTGGCGGTGCGAGCTATGCGGCATCGAAAGCCGGCGTGCTCGGGCTGACCCGTGAGCTCGCCGGGCAGTGGGGTAGACGTGGCATTCGCGTGAACGCCATCGTGCCGGGCTGGTTCGACACGGAAATGACCGATGGATTATTCAGCAACCAGCGCTCGGCGGACTGGGTGCGCCGCAACACGATGCTCGCCCGCGGCGGACGCCCCGGCGAAGTGGACGGCGCCGTGCTCTTCCTGGCATCGGACGCGTCTTCCTACGTCACAGGCCAGACTCTGGTGGTCGATGGCGGCTGGACCGCCCGGTAGGCAAAGGTGACACCCATGGAAGTTCCGACGATGCGCGCAGTGCGCCTGACCAGCTGGGGTGACGGTGCGCGGGTTGTGCGCGTCCCGGTTCCCGAACCTCAGGGGCATCAGCTGCTCCTCCGGGTCACCGCCGCCGGGCTGTGCAGATCCGATCTGCACGTGATGGACGCACCCGCAGGAGTATTCGACTATCCCCTCCCGTTCACGCTCGGGCACGAGGTGGCGGGAACCGTCGTCGCTGCGGGCCCGGAGGCCGACAAGTCCTGGATCGGTGAGTCCGTCGTGGTCCATGGTGTCTGGTCGTGCGGGCAGTGCCGCAACTGCCGCCGAGGCCGCGAGAACTATTGCTTCGAATTGGGCCCACGCGAGGACGGTCGTCTCGCCGCGATCGGCAACGGCATCGGCTACGACGGTGGCCTGGCCGACACCATGATCGTTCCATCGGAGCGGTGCCTGGTACGCACCTACGGGCTCGCCCCCGAGAGTGCCGCCCCACTGGCCGATGCCGCCCTGACGGCGTATCACGCAATCCGTACCAACCGGGATCTCGTCGACGCCGACTCCGTGTCCGTGGTGGTCGGTGTCGGGGGACTGGGCCATATCGCGGTCCAGGTTCTTCGCGCGCTCGGCGCGGGAACGATCATCGCGGTCGATCCGCGTGAGAGTTCGCGCGACCTCGCGCGTCGACTGGGGGCGGACATTGCGGTGTCGGACATCGCGGAGGTTGCGGCCTCTCGGCCCGGTGTCGCCCGGCGTCACTGCGCTGATGTGGTCTTCGATTTCGTGGGAGCGCCGGACACGATGGAATCGGCGGCGCAGTTGCTCGCCCCCGGCGGCCGACTGGTCACCGTCGGCAGCGCCGGCGGCCGGCTCACGGTGGGCAAAGACGTGGGACTCGCGACGGGGTGGCAGGTGACTGCGCCGTTCTGGGGAACGCGCGCAGACCTCGAGGCCGTGGTCGACCTTGCGAACCGAGGCTTGCTGGCCGTCGAGGCGACCGCGTACCCATTGGACGACGTTCTCGACGTGTATTCGAAGTTGCGGCGCGGCGAGATCACCGGGAGGGCCGTCGTGATCCCGTAACGGACGAAAAGCTGGATGCGGTGCGCGCTGTAGTCAATAATGAAACTAGTTCACTTCAATGAAAGGTCGGCGGAATGTGGGAGCTGGCACGCGAATTCGTTGCTCGCGCAGCGAATTCTCCGGATGACATCGCAGTCGTCGATGCGACGGGGGAGCACACGGTGGCGGAGGTTGTCGCGGCGGCAACCGGGCTCGCCGCCCAGCTGGACGCCGCGACGGGTGGCTCACCGACGGTGCTGGTGCAGGCTGACAACACGTGGCGCACACTCGCCGCGGCCATCGCCGTCGGACTGCGCGGCGGTCTGATCGCGGTGTTCAGTCGACACGCCACCCCGTCGGAGTTCGCTGTGGCCTTGGACGACGTCGCACCCGACGTGGTGATCGCCGACCGGCAATCGCTCTCGCAGTGGGGTGTACCGGAGGACCGGTTCTGCGAGGAGGCGGTCGCGACGGCAGGCTGGGTGATGCGCTGGTCGCGATCACCGGTCAGCGACATCGAGCGGTGGAACGGCGGGATCGCGATCGCGATGACGTCCGGGTCGACCGGACATCCCAAGTGCGTGGTGCAGTCCGAATCTGCAATCCGGTACGCCTGCCGGTGCACGATCGAGGCGGTCGGTCTCGAACCCGGAGATCCTGTCGCGGCGTTCGTGCCACTGTCGTCGGTAGCCGCTTTCTGCTTCGGGCTCTATCTCCCCGCCGTGCTGGCCGCGCCGATGGTCTGCATGGACGGCTGGAAGCCTGCGACAGCCCTCCAGATCGTCCGGGAACACCGGGTCGCGTGGACGATGCTCGTCCCGACCATGGCGCTTCAGCTGGCCGTCGCGCCGGACGCTGCGGGAGCGCTGACGTCGCTGCGCGCAATGACCGTCGGCGGCGGTCCCATGGACGCCGGCGCGCTCGGGCGCGCCGAGCAGACTCTCGGCACCACGTTCCTGCGTGTGTTCGGTATGTCCGAGTGTCTCGGGCACACGACCCCGCTGCCCGCGGACGAACCGGACGTCCGCCTGGGGCGGGACGGTCGTCCCTTCCCCGGGACCGTCGTCCGGGCGGTCGACGCACACGGCGCTCCTCTGCCACCGGGCCGCGTGGGCGATGCCCAGGTCAAGGGTCCCTCCCTCTTCGTCGGTTATGCACGGTCTGGGGTTCCTGCGCCCCCCGAACTCACCGCGGACGGATTCCTGCCCACCGGCGACCTCGTCGAAGTCGCCGAAGACGGCACCATCCGGGTGATGGGGCGTCAGAAGCAGATAATCATTCGTGGGGGCCGCAACATCGATATCAACGAGGTCGAGGCCGCGATCGCGCGCATCCCGACCGTGTCCCAGGTGTGTGTGGTCCCGGTTCCGGACGAGCTACTCGGTGAACGTGCCGCGGCTTTGGTCGTGAGCACGGGTGCACCGGTTACCCTAGATGAGGTGACTGCGCACCTCGGAGACGTCGAGTTCCCGAAGTTCAAGTGGCCGGAGTTCGTCTTCACGATCGACGATCTGCCGCAGAATCGGGTGGGGAAGCTGTCTCGGCCGGATGCGGTGGACCTTGCAACACGCCTGCTCGCGGGTGCCGACAGCCACTCATATTGACCCGACTTCACCTCAGTTCAGGTAGTCTCTGAGGTGCCGACCCGAAAAACAGATGGATGGGGGACCCGTGTCCGTAGAAGCTATGACGCTCCGCGATGGTCCGCGTTCGAAGCGTGGGCTCATTCTGACGGCCGCGATCGAACGCTTCGGGGAGGTCGGCTTCGAGCACACGAAGTGGGCGTCGATTGCCGACGAGGTCGGTATCGGCCAGACGGCGCTCTATCACTATTTCGAGTCGAAGGGTCACTGCCTGCTGACCATCATGCGTCTCGAACTGGCGGAGTCCCTCGAGCGATTCACGGCCGCGATCGAGGGCGTCGACGACCCGGTGGAGGCGTTGGGTGCCGCCGTCACCAGTGCGCTGGAAGCGACCCCCCGGGACGCCTTGCAGCGTCGCATCCTCCAGAGTCACATGGATCTGCTCGCCACTCCCCGCCAATCCGAGAAGGAAGAAGCCGAGCGCCAGACCTCACGTGCGCTGGTGAACTCGATCGAAGAGGCGTGGTCTCTCCTCATTGCGAAGGGGATCGGCGCCGGAGTCTTCGCCGACGCCGATCCACGTCTGATTGCCCGGCTGATTCTCGGACTCGTCGTCAGTGTGTGGCGGTGGTATCGCCCCGGCGGGGACATGACCCTGGACCAGCTCAACCAGCACGTTCGCGACGCCACCCTGCGCATCGTCCGCGCGTAACGCGGGCGTCTGCGGAGGGGTGGTTTTTCTTACTCTCGATATTTGAACTAAATTCAGGTCAGTTATGGAGTGATGATGTACAACTTGATCGTCTTGGCCGCGCGTCCGCACGACTGGAGTCATGAGCAGTTCATCGAGTGGTGGCGCGGTGAACATGCCGACGTGACCTACCCGCTGCCGGGCCTGCGGCGCTGGCAGCACACCGAGGTGCTCGACGCCATGGACGACCGGTCCCGGGAATGGGACGGCGTCTCGATTCTGAGCTTCGACTCCCGTGAGGACCTCGATGCCGCGCTCGCCAGCCCGGAATGGCAAGCCGCAGTGGACAACGTCGGCCAGATGCGTGGAAAACGCATCCTCGTCATGGGGGAGGAGAAAACGATGGTCGAAGTGGACAGCGGTCAATCATGAGGGCGCACTGGATGGAACCGGGCTGCTACGAGGTGGCGCCCGGTGTGCATCGAGTGCCCCTCCAGATGCCTGGAGACGGCCTCGGGGCAGTGAACATCTATGCCCTCGAGACCGAGGACGGGCTTGCCCTCATCGACGGTGGCTGGCGAGTCGGCACGACCTTCGACGAGATGGAGCGCGCCCTGCTTCGGATCGGGCGCAGCACCGAGCAGATTCACGACATCTATGTCACCCACGTGCACCGCGATCACTACACGTTCGCGATCGAACTCCGCCGCCGACACGGCTCCCGCGTCCACCTCGGGATCGCCGAGGCTGACGGATTGGCAGCCGTCAGTGCACTCGGCAGTAACGTGCCGACGGATTCGCTACACGAACTCCGCCGCGCCGGTGCCACTCTCCTGGCAGACACGGTCGAGGTTCTGACCGCTGCGGAGCCGTTCCACCCCTCGGACTGGGAACAGCCCGACCACTGGCTCACCGCAGGTCCGGTCCGGATCGGACGGCGCACACTCGACGTGGTGCACACGCCCGGTCACACGAAGGGGCACATGGTATTTCACGACGAAGAACAAGAGGTGCTCTTCAGTGGCGACCACGTCCTGCCCACGATCACACCGTCGATCGGCTTCGAACTCGGCGACTGGGATCTGCCGTTGGGGCGCTACCTCGAGTCGCTGACCCGTCTGCTCGAACGCCCCGACTCGCAACTGCTCCCGGCGCACGGAGATCCGACGCCGAGCGTGCACCTGCGCGTCGAAGAACTTCTCGCACATCATGACCGGCGTTTCCTATCCATGCGCGATGCGCTGGTCTCGCTCGGGCCCGCGACCGCGATTGCCGTCGCAGACGCGGTCACGTGGACCCGTCGCGAGAGGCCGTTCTCCACTCTCGACCCGTTCAATCAAATGATCGCCACCTGTGAGACCCTCGCCCACCTCGACATGTTGGTCGATCGTGGCCGGCTGACGGTCCGAAGACGAGACGACCGCGACGTCTTCTCCGTCGTCTGAGTGCGGAAGGATTCCCAATGCAGAGTCACGAGTTGAAACTGGCGCGCCATCCCCAGGGGAAGGTCCGGCCGTCGGACTTCCGCCTCGACATGGTGACGGTTCCCGAAGAACTGACGCCCGGTGACATTCTCGTGCGCAACTCGTGGTTGTCGATCGACCCGTCTGTCAGGATGCGTCTCGGCCCCACGGGTCCCGCGGGCTACCTCCCACCGTTCCGCATCGGGGAGACACTGACCGGGTTGGCTGTCGGCGAGGTACTCGAGTCCCGTGACCCCGGCTTCGAGAAGGGCGACACGGTTCTGCACATCAAGGGTTTTCGCGAGTTCGCGGTGGTCCGGCAGGGCAGCGAAACCTTGGCCGGGGCAGGCGGAGTGACACGCCTCGACACGAGCGTGCACCCGCCGCAATCCTATCTCGGAGCGCTGGGCAGTTCCGGGCTCACGGCGTACGTGGGATTGCAGTGCATCGGTGGACTCACGAGCGGAGACGTCGTGTGGATCTCGTCGGCCGCGGGTGCGGTCGGCAGCCTCGCCGCGCAGATTGCGAAGCTCCGAGGTCACTACGTGGTCGGCAGCACAGGTTCCGGTGAGAAGGTCAGGTTCCTGCTGGACGAACTGAAACTCGATGCAGCATTCGACTACCACAGCCCGGACCTGGTGGAAGCACTCGGGTGCGCGGCACCGGACGGCATCGACCTGTATTTCGACAACGTGGGTGGAGCGCATCTCGAGGCCGCCCTGTATCACCTCCGGACGGGCGGCCGCGTGGCCATGGCGGGCGCCGTCGCCTCCTATGACGCGGACACGGCGGCACCGAGTCCGGGCAATCTCTTTCAGATCGTCGCGAAGAACCTGACGGTGCAGGGTTTCCGGGCTGGAGCCTACGACCATCTGCTCGGCGACATGCGGGCCGAGGTGGGAAGCTACCTCCGCGACGGTCGCCTCGTTGTCGAGGAAACCGTGTTCGACGGCCTCGGGTCGGCGCCGGACGCCATCGTCGCGATGCTGCAGGGCCGGACCGTGGGAAAGACGCTGTGCTGCCTACGCTGATGCTCCCAGACGAACATGGCCTCCGCATCACGCGGAGGCCATGTTCGTTCTGCGTAGCTCAGGCCGCCGTCCACCCACCGTCGGCGTAGATCTCCGAGCCGGTGACGAAGGTGGAGTCGTCGCCGGCCAGGAAGGCGACGACGGCCGCGATCTCCTCACCCCGCCCGAGTCGACCCATCGGGGTGCCGGCCAGCATCTCGCGGTGACGCTCGCTGCCCTCCCAGCGCTCGAGTAGTGGGGGCGTCCCGATGAATCCCGGGTGCAGAGAGTTGACGCGCACCCTCGCTTTCGCCCAGTGCAGGGCAGCGTTCTTGGTCATCGTGCGGACTGCCCCTTTGGCGGCTGCATAGGCAACGCTGTTGCCCAGGCCGCCCACCGTTCCCAGTATCGAGCACATGTTCACGATCGAACCGCCGCCGCTCCGCTCGATCAGCGGGCCGGCGTGTTTCATACCCAGCCACGTGCCGGTCTGGCCGACCCCGATCACCCGATCCCACTGTGATCGGGTTTCCTCGTCGACCGTGGCGACGCTGCCGATGGCAGCGTTGTTGACCAAGGCGTGCAGCGCGCCGAACGTGCTCTCGGTTGCTGCCACGACGTCTTCCCACTGTTCCTCGGAGGAGACGTCGAGGGCGAGCGCTGTATGTCGCTCGGGCTGGGTGAGCGTATCGAGCAAGTCCTGGCAGCCCGACTTCTCGAGATCAGTCAGGACGACGTGAGCGCCCTCTTCGGCGAGCCTTCGGACGATCTCCGCGCCGATACCACCGGTCGCACCCGTCAGTAGGACGACCTTGTCGCGAAGTCGGTCAGGGCCGACAGTCATCTGGACTCCTTGTCACTTGTTCGGCTCGGGCAGGGAAGGTCGACATCAGAGGTTGCTCAACACGTTTCGGCCACCGACGAGCATCGCGACCACTACACCGATGCTGGTCACCGCGGTCATGAGAAGAGCCATCGCGGCCACGAGCGGGTAGGAGCCGTTCTCCCACAGGTCGAACAGCAGCGTCCCCATCACCTGTGTCGTGGCGGCACGGACGAGCAGTGAGGCGGCGAACTCGTGGGTCAGCAGGATGAACATCAGGGCGACGGAACTGAGCACGGTCGGCCTCATCAGCGGCAGAATCACCCGCACATTGGTGACGAACGGGCTCGCGCCGCTCGTTGCCGACGCCTCGGCATAGGTCTCGCCTAGCGACAGCATCGCCGTCATTTGCATCCGGGTGGAGAAGGGCACCATCAGCACGATGTAGACGAGGATGATGACAGCCTTGGTCCCGTAGAGGATCAGCGGAGGCTGGGTGTACGTGAGCAGGAACCCGACGCCGAAGATCACCGCTGGAATGCCCAGGGGTAGAGCAGTGATGATGTCACCGATGGTTCCCAGCACTCTGTGTTTGCGGCCTCGCACGAGCAGCGTGGCGGTGAGGTAACCGATCGGCACGCAGACGGCGACCGCCACCACGGAGGTGAGGAGACTCGTGTACACGGAGTCGACGATGCTCGCCGTCCGGAACAGCGCCCGGAAGTTGTCGAGTGTGAAGAGATTCCAGGACAGTGTCTCCGACCAGTAGGGAGACACGGCCACGATGGCGAGTCCGATCAGCGGAACGACGAGCGCGAGCATCGCATACGCGGAGATGCACACGGCGGCCCACGCCGAGCGTCCGGTGTCGGGTGCGAACGCTTTTCCGCCGTGCGTGACGAAGCGTGACTGATTGCCGAGAAGCATCTTCTGCGCCAGCACGACGACGACGCCGAAGATGACGAGCGGAGAACCCGCCGCGGCTGCGGCGGCGAAGTCCGCCGGCGACTCGGACACCCGCCGATACATTTCGGTGGTGAGGACCTTCACGCCGGTGTTCTGTCCCAGCAGGAGTGGTCCGGTGAACTGGCCCAATCCGAGAAGCAGCGCGATTCCACCGCCGTACACCAGGGAGGGGCGAAGCAGCGGGAGCACTACACGAAAGAACACCCCGAGTGTCGACGAACCGCTGATCTGTGCTGCCTCGAGGTGCTCGGAACTGATGTTCTGCATTCCCGCGCTGACGAAGAGGTAGACGAAGGAGGTGAGTCCGAAACCCGTGAGAATGATGATCCACGGTGTGCTGTAGATGTCGACGGGTCCGGAGTCCACGTGGTTCCACCAGGGGAGCTTGCGCAGGAGTGCGTTCAAATACCCGGGTCCGGGCGAGAGAAGGAATGCCCACCCGACCACATTGGCTACCGCGGGCATCACGATGGGCAGGATGGGGACGATTTTGAGAAAGCTCAGCCGACGTGGCAGCCGGCTCGCCGCGAACGCAAGTATCGTCCCCAATACCATTGCGATAGCCAGTGACGAGAGAGCGAGGGCAATCGTTGTTCGGATGGTCTGGCCGATATCGTACCGGCCGTACTGGGCTTCGAAACCGCGTGCGCCGTCCTCGAACGCCAGCGACTGTAACCGGAAGAGCGGGAGCACGACGAGATACGCCAGAACCGCCAGCAGTGCGCCGTACCCGAGTCGGGTACGCCACACCGTACTGACGACGAACGGACGCGCGCCGCGACTCACCGCAACCGTAGCCATCACGCCTCCGATCGGGCGGCCTGGGCGAGCACGGGAACCTGCAGATCCACGTGCCCGTCCGGATGCGGAAACACTCGCAACTTGGTGGGCGAGAAGCTCACCACCAGAGGAGATCCGATGGTTGCAGCACGCAACCAGCGTCCGTGTCGTTCCGCGTCCGCGCGGACGAACAACTGCTCGCCTCCGGCATCGACCGTCACGTCGAAATAGCGGCCTCCGTACTCGGAGGTGACGAGTTCGCCGACGAAGCCGACGTCACCCGCACGGACCTCGTCGAGTGAATGATGAAGTGCGAGGTCTTCGGGCCGGAGTCGTCCCACAGCCGTATCGCCGCTGATGTAGTCGCCCTGGACGCCCGCCGCGTCGAGATCGACGGGAGCCCCCGCTCGCGTGGTCCACCCCTCGTGCCTGCGGACGAGTTCGAGCCGGTTCGCCATCCCGATGAATGCGGCGACATAGTCGGAGGAAGGGGTCTGGTAGACCCGCTCCGGGGTGTCGTACTGTTCGATCCTGCCCGCCTTCATGATGGCGAGTCGGTCACCGAGCGCAAACGCCTCGGCCTGATCGTGGGTGACGAATACGGCAGTGAAGCCCAGTCGTTGGTGTAGTTGATGAATCTGGGACCGCACCTGATCGCGCAGCCGTGCGTCGAGATTGCTCAGGGGCTCGTCGAACAGCACCAGGTCGGGTCGGGCGACCAGGCCGCGGGCCACGGCGACTCGCTGTTGCTGTCCACCGCTGAGCTGGGACGGATACCGGTCGAGCAGGGCTCCGCAATCGACCATGTCTGCGGCGGTCTCGACCTGTCCGGCGGCGATGGCGCTCTTCATCCGCCGAACCTTCAAGGGGTACCGGATGTTTTCTCGCACTGTCATGTTGGGCCACAGCGCGTAGGACTGGAAGACCATGCCGATGTTGCGCTTGTATGCCGGAACGTTGATGCGGGTCGACGCATCGAAGACGGTGTTGTCCTTGAACGTGATCGACCCGCCCTCGGGTGTCTCGAGACCGGCGATGCATCGTAGGGTGGTCGTCTTCCCGCAACCGCTGGGGCCGAGTAGGACGAGAAATTCACCGTCCTGGATGTCGAGGTCGAGTTGATCGACAATGGTGTTGGACCCGAAGGTCTTGGTCAGGTTGGAAACCTTGAATTGTGATGTCACCTTGGCACCTGCTTGGTTGCGAGTGGTTTGTCGAGGAAAAAGAAAGTGAATTCAGTTCATATTACGGTCTCGTCGGGTGCTTCGGAGTCTTGGCGCCCGCGGAGGTTCCGCCGTCGATCATGAGATCGGAGCCCGTAATGTAACTGCTGTCCTCGCACGCGAGGAACAGGATGGCCTTCGCCACCTCGAGTGGTAGGCCTCGGCGCTGCAGCGGAATGCTTTTCACATACGCGTCCATGTCGTCGTCGGCGAAGTCGGCGCCGGCGGTGATTGCCGTCTCGATGCTGCCCGGGCACACCGCGTTGACCCGGATCTTCGATTCCGCGAACTCCAACGCCGCAACGCGGGTCAGGGCGCGAACACCGAACTTCGACGCGCCGTATGCACCGAGCTCGGCCGTCGCGAGGACGCCACGCAGCGAGGACAAGTTGACGACGGACCCGCCGGTGGTCATCGCGGCACCTGCGGCTTGCAAGCCGAGGAAAGTCCCCACCAGATTGAGGTCGATCATGCGTCGTAGGTCGGCGAGTGACGTCTGCATGATGGACGCTTTGGATGCGGCGCCTGCGGAGTTGACGAGAACACGCATCGGATGCCCGCGATCCGCCATCTCGGTGGTGACGCGCGTCCACTGAGATTCGTCGGTGACGTCGAGGTGCCGGTAGTGCGCTCGCGCACCGATTTTCGCCGCGACACGTTCACCCAGCTCGTCGTCGACGTCGCCGAGGTAGACCGTGGCCCCGTGGGCGTGGAAGAGTTCCGCGGTCGCGGCACCTATCCCTCGTGCAGCACCGGTGACGAGAGCGCAGGTGTCACGTAGTCGCTCGTCGGTCGTAGTCACTGGATGAATCTCTTTTCCCAATCGGACTGGTATTCGGTGAGCGATTCGGGTGTCAGGTCGGACGGGTTGGGCAGCGCGATGTCCTGGGCCCGTGCGACGCTTCCTTCGATGCCGGGGAGTGCGCTCGCGTAACCGTGTGATAACGCCTTCTGGCCGGCGGGGGTGACCATGAAGTTCGCCAGCACCTGTGCGGCATTCGGGTGCGGCGCCGCGGACAGTGCGTGTGTGAACCACGGGGTTCCCCACGGGGGCGAGGGCAGTGCCCAGTCCACCGGTGCTCCCGATTCCTTCTCTCGCACAAGCGGTTGCACCATAGGGGTTGCGACGATCTCGCCCGAGGTCAGGGCCTGAGCCACGCCCAGTGCACTCGGGTAGATCCGCGGTTTCAGTTCGGCGAGCTTCTGGAGATAATCGGCGCCGAAGTTCTTCTCGAAGAATCGGTAGAGGTCGACGTACGAGGCGATGCCGGACGGGTTGACGATTCCGATCTTGCCCTTCAATGCTGGGTCGAGGAGGTCTGCCGGCTTCTGCAGACCTCCCGGAAGTGCTGTCGTGTTCCAGCCGAGAGCGAACACCGCCGCGCTGGTCAGGAAGAACTTGTCGGAGATGATGCTCGTCTGCGGTTCGTACTCCGGCGCATCGAATGCCGGGCCGACGAGATCGGTCGAGTAGGTGCCCGACCCGGCGGCAGTCTCGATCCAGGCGGCGTCGGTCAGCATGTGCACATCAGCCGTTCCCCGCTTCGTCTGATTCTCGACCTCGACCTTCGGGTTGATGTCAGCGTCGGTTCCCCGGACGTATTCGAGGGAGATCTCGGGATACTCCTGCTCGAAGGCCACTTTCAGAGCGTCGAGATTGGCGGGCTTCTGGCTCGAGTACAGCAGCACACTGCCTTCGGCCTTGGCTGCGGCGACGACGTCGTCCCACGTGCCGGACACGGGACCGGTGGACCCGGAACCGCCGGACCCGCAAGCGGCGGAGGCGAAAGCGGCGACCACTGCGACCGCGATCAGCTTTATCGGCATACTTCTCATGGCATGAAGGCCCTTCCGGTATCGGTTCGACGAATGCGAACCCGTGTGTTCGGTGATGGATGGAGGAGTCGAATGAGGCCTACGGCGCGACACCGTTGAGCAGCGCGGCAACGCGATCGGGCATCGTGACCATGGCCATGTGGCCGGATTCGAGGAATGCGGTGTCGCCGCCGACGAGGACAGCCGATCTTTCCTGGAGTTCGGGTGGATAGCAGGTGTCCTTGGACAAACGTACGTATGTACGGGGTATATCGGCGCGGAGACCGGACAGGTCGACGGACTCTGTGAGTAGCGCGCCGCAATCGTCGACCAACTGGGCGATCATCCATTCGGTCTGTTCCGCGTCCATGTCGTTGCAGAGCATCGCGGCGGCGCCCATCGGATCCTGGCGGTACGCACCATCTTCTATCGAGGCTTCCACCGCGGCGCGGACGTCCGGGTCGATCTGGTCGATCACTCGCGTCCCGTCGGGCGGGACGACGGCGGACAGGAAGACGACGTGCCGTAGTCGGTGTGCGAGTGCCTGCATGACCCGAGGGGCCGTCACTCCCGCGAAAGAGTGTGCGACGAGGACGACGTCCCCGAGGTTCGCCGCCTCCACGTCGTCGATGACGGCGGCGGCGCAGTCGTCGAGGGTGACGGACCGCGGGTCGACGGAGCGCCGTCCTCCCCGCCCCGGGAGATCGATTGCGAGAGTGTCACCTTCGAGCAAGGGGAGGAGGGGCGCCCAGCAGGAGGCGCCCATTCCTGCGCCGTGGACGAGAACGAACGACATTTTGCTCCTCGCTAAATTGAACTGATATCAGTTTGAATCTAGGGAAATCGCCGTGTGATGTCAATCACCTGATAATGTGAAGTGAATCCAGTTCACTTAGGAGGGTCCGTGTGACGAATCCACGTGCAGCGCGGCCGCTGCAGCTCGGTTCGCTTCGGTTGGCAAACCGGCTCGTCGGTACGCCGCACGCGTCGGGTGCCGTCGCCGGCGGCCTCCCCTCACGCGGCGACGACGACTACTGGCGACGCTGCGCGGCCGGCGGTGCCGCAATGCTCATCGTCGGCGGCACGGTGGTGTCGCCCGGTTCGACCAATCGCAACGGCAACATCACCGAGGCCTGGCGTCCCGAAGTCCTCGCGGGCCTGGAGGCTCGGGCGCGGGCAATCACCGAGGAAGGAGCCATCGCGGCCTGCCAGCTGGTGCACCTCGGACGCGAAACTCTGGGCGCCGAGATGTGGAGTCACCCCGTCGGGCCGTCCGCTGTCCGCTCGCCCCGCGAACCGACGCGACCGCGCGCCCTCTCGGGCGCCGACGTCGACGCGGTCGTCGACGCATTCCGCACATCCGCGGTCCACGCGTGGTCGGCCGGCTTCCCGGTCGTCGAACTGCATGCAGCCCACGGATATCTACTTGCGCAATTCCTCTCGCCGAACACGAACCTCGGTCGAGACGCTGCGACGGGTGCTCAGCGTGTGCGGATCCTCGACCGCATCGCCTCAGCGGTCCGCGACGCCTGCCCCGGGGTCGTACTCGGAGTCCGCGTCTCTTCCGACGGCGGCGACGAGGCAGGCCTGAGTATGGACGGTCTCTGCGACGTACTACCGCACCTCTCCGATTTCGACTACGTCAACGTCACGGTCGGCGTCCGCACCACCTACGTCCGGGACATGGCCGTAACCGACCCGCCGCTGCTCGATTCGGTCGGGCGATTACGCGCCGCCGCAGTGACCCCGCTGCTCGTGTCACAGTCGTTCCGGACCGGTGCGTCCATCGAGACTGCACTGCAATCGGGAGCCGACCTCGTCGGTGTGGCACGACCGCTGATCGCCGACCCGAACTTCCCGCGGAAGATACTGACCGGCCGCGAGGCGTCGATCCGCCCGTGCGTGTCCTGCAACGAGGATTGCCGGGCATTCGACCCCGTCCTACTGTGCTCGGTCAATCCCGACCTCGCACCGCCGGGTCATTCCGCACGTCCCGCGTACCCGCTGACGCTGGGGCCCACGCGCGGGTCGAGAGTGCGGAGACGGATCGCCGTCGTCGGTGCAGGCCCCGCCGGGCTCGAGTGCGCGATGCGGCTCGGGCCCGACCACGACGTCACACTCTTCGAACAACGAGAGCGAATCGGAGGCCAGCTTGCGACAGCGGCCGACGCGCCGCATCGCAGCGGCTGGCGTCGCCTCCTCGACTACTACGCCGACAACATGCCGAAGGTGGCAATCCGTCTGGCGCACACTGTGAACGCCAACGACCTGGAGGACTTCGACGACATAGTCCTGGCCGTCGGTGCCGTGGAAGAACTTCCCCAGGAATTGGCGGGAACGTCGTCCGTGCTCACCTCTCAGGCGCTGCTCGGTGGGGGAGGAGCCCTTCGCGGCGCGGGCCACGTCGTGGTGGTAGACGACGGATTCGGGCTATGGCCAACAGCGAGCGCGGTCGAAGCGGCGCTTGCCGCGGGTGCCGACCGCGTCACGGTTCTGACGCCCGCCGCGGCCTTCGCGTCGGGTCTTCCCGCGGAGGGCCGCGTGCAGTACCTGCGTCGGCTGTCGGGCGAACCGGTCGACGTGCGCGTGCTGTCGTCGCTCGTCGCGGTCTCCGACGGGTCGGTCGAGTTCGAGAACACGCTGTCGGGGGAAAGGACGCGCCTCGACGTCGACCGGGTGGTCGTGGCCGGTGAGCGGCGCCCGCGCGACTGGTCGCAACTGGCACCGGAAGGCGCACGCGTCTACGTCATCGGCGACGCGCTCGTACCGCGCAAAGTCGCACACGCCATCTCCGAAGGCCGTGCTGTCGCCTGTGAGTACTTGTTAACCGCGGGCGGTTAACAAGTACTCACAGGGGGTGTTCGCCGACATCCGCGGCGGCGAGGGTGATGACCAGCAACGGCACCACCTTCGCCGCCGCGATGCGGTAGTGGTTCCTCGACTCCTGCTCGACGATGCGTGCCCCGCCGAGGGCGCGCAGGTGGTGGTAGAGCTGACCGGGCGAGGACAGCCCGACCGCGGTCTGCAGTTCGGCCGCGCCGGCGGGACCGCGCAGCAGTGTGCGGACGATCTCGAGGCGGGTCGGATGTCCCAGGGCGGCGAGGACATTCGATACGGCCGTGGGGGACAGGTCGAGGGTTGCGCCGGCGTCGTAGCGGATTGTCCACTGGATCTCGCCGCCCAGGTCGACGGTGCCCTGATATCCGATCTGCCCGATGCTCTCGCCGACGTCGGCTGTCGGGGTTTCGGCGGGCCGGGCCGATTCGAGGGCGTGGACGCGGGCCTCGAGGTCGGCGAGCCGGGTGTCGTACTCGTCGTTCACACGGCACAACTTAGCTGCGACGTCGTGTCGGGATCGGTCATCGCCTCGGTGACCACCCCGGGAAGGTTGCCGCCTTTGAAACCCGGCCCGTCCAGCCCGGGCGGGGCGGGCTGCCATTCGAGTGTTCGGCGTGCGACATCGGAGCCGGGACCGAAGTCGCCGCTCGCGATCGCGCGGTGCAGCGACGCCAGGCCCGCGGCCGAACCCGTCACCCCGGACTCCTGGACCCGGGCCGTGACCGCCGGGAAGTTGTCGCCGGGCGACATCCGCACGACCTGTTCGCGGTAGGCGTCGTCGTGTGCGTAGCGCCGGGCGGCGTCCCACCGGGCATCCCGCGACATCGCCGGATCGAGGAGGGCGATGGTCGAGCCCAGCAGGGTCGGCACCTCCAGGTCGTCCCAGCCGCACTGCGCGGCGGCGTCGGCGAGGGCGGCGTCGCCGAGTCGGTCGCGCAGGTAATCGGGGACGGCGTTGTCGCTCTCCTGGATCATCGCGATCACCATCTGCTCGAGCGGGACCGTGGCGCCGGGTTCGGTGACGCCGAGCCGCTGCAGGGCCTTCGGGTGGGCGCCGCCGTCGGTGTTCGGGAGGTACCAGCGTTCCCACTCGGACAGCGGCACCGGCTCGGCCGGGTCGAGTTCACCCGACGCGACGGCCCGGGCGTAGGCGGCCAGGTGCACCACCTTGATCGCGGACGCCAGCGGAACGGTGTCGCCGGTGCGGTGCTCGACCGTGCGGCCGCGACCGTCGTCGACGACGAAGGCGATGTCGTCGGGGTGGGAGCCGACGTACCCGACCCATCCGGCGGCGGTCGTGATGTCGGCGGGTGGCAGCGGTGCGCATACGGCCGGCGGCGCTGCCTGCTCGTCCGAGGAGGTGGCGGTGCCGTCGGTGCTGCACGCGCCCAGGCTCACCGCGACCGCGACTGCTGCTGCGACCGTGCCCAGCTTCCTGCTCATCGAGAAGATCCCCTCACCTGTGGAAATTCGATAATCCGGAATTGCGGAATTCTAGAAGTACGGTAACCCGTACCGGCGGGAGTGTCGAGACCGCACGCTCCGAACGTCCCGTCCGGCGCGGCCCGTAGGCTGACACCCGTGCGCGTACTCGTTATCGGCTCCGGAGCCCGTGAACATGCCCTCCTTCTCGCTCTTGCTCGCGATCCAGGGGTCAGTGCCCTGATGTGCGCGCCCGGCAACGCCGGAATCGGCAAGATCGCCGAGCAGCATCCCGTCGATATCGCGTCCGGGGAGGCGGTGGCGGCCCTCGCGAAGAAGCTCGACGCCGACCTCGTCGTGGTCGGCCCCGAGGTCCCGCTGGTGCTGGGTGTCGCGGACGCCGTCCGCGCGGCGGGCATCGCCTGCTTCGGACCGTCGGCCGACGCCGCGCGCATCGAGGGTTCCAAGGCGTTCGCCAAGGACGTCATGGCCGCCGCCGGTGTGAAGACCGCGCACAGCGAGATCGTCGACTCGCCCGCCAAGCTGGACGAGGCGCTCGACCGCTTCGGGCCCAACTGGGTGGTCAAGGACGACGGCCTCGCGGCAGGCAAGGGCGTCGTGGTCACCACGGATCGGGACGCGGCCCGCGATCACGCTGCCGAACTGCTCGAGAACGGTCACCCCGTTCTCCTCGAGTCCTTCCTCGACGGTCCCGAGGTGTCGCTGTTCTGCGTCGTCGACGGCGAGACCGTCGTGCCGCTGCTGCCGGCCCAGGACCACAAGCGCGTCGGCGACGGCGACACCGGACCCAACACCGGCGGCATGGGCGCGTACACGCCGCTGCCGTGGCTGCCCGAGCAGACCGTGACCCAGATCGTCGACGACGTCGTGAAGCCGGTCGCGGCCGAGCTCGTCGCCCGGGGCAGCGCGTTCAGCGGCCTGCTGTACGCCGGGCTGGCGATCGGCAAGGACGGCCCCGCCGTGGTCGAGTTCAACTGCCGCTTCGGCGACCCCGAGACGCAGGCGGTCCTCGCCCTGCTGAAGAGCCCGCTCGGCGAACTGCTGAACGCGGCCGCCACCGGAACGCTCGATCAGGTCGCGCCGCTCGAATGGCAGGACGGCTCGGCGGTGACCGTCGTGGTCGCGGCCGAGCACTACCCGGCCACCCCGCGCACCGGCGACGTGATCACCGGCGCCGACGGTGACGGCGTCCTGCACGCAGGCACCAAGCTCGTCGATGATCAGGTGGTCTCCGCCGGCGGGCGCGTGCTCAGCGTGGTCGGAGTCGGAGCCGACCTCGACGCTGCGCGCGCGGATGCGTACTCCAAGATCTCCGCGATCAAGCTGCCGGGAAGCCACTTCCGCAAGGACATCGGACTGGCCGCTGTCGAGGGACGCATCGCCCTTCCCTGAGGTCGAAGCGCTCCAGCGGCGCAAACGACCGACAGGCGTGCACCCCCGGAACATCCGGGGGTGCACGCCTTTTTCGTCACGTCACCGGGCGGTCCATCCTCCGTCCATCGTGTAGGAGGCGCCGGTGACCATGCCTGCGTCGGCGGACGCCAGCCACGCGACGAGGGACGCCACCTCCGACGGTTCCACCAGTCGCTTGATCGCGCTCTCGGTGAGCATCACCTTCTCGATCACGTCGGCCTCGCTGATGCCGTGCACCTGTGCCTGATCCGCGATCTGCTTCTGCACCAACGGTGTCAGCACGTAGCCGGGATTGACGCAGTTGCTGGTCACGCCGTGCGGGCCGCCCTCGAGCGCCGTCACCTTCGACAGTCCCTCGAGTCCGTGCTTGGCGGTGACGTACGCGGACTTGAACGCTGATGCGCGGAGCCCGTGCACGGACGAGACGTTGAGGATGCGCCCGAATCCCGTGGAATACATGTGCGGCAAGGCGGCACGGATCAGCAGGAACGGTGCCTCGACCATCAGTGTCTGGATGCGCCGGAAGTCCTCGGGGCGGAATTCCTCGATGGGGCTGATGGTCTGGATACCGGCGTTGTTGACGAGGATGTCGGTCTCCAGCCGCAGCTCGGTGAGTGGATCGGTGTCGAGGAGGTCGACGTGCCACGCGGTTCCGTCGATTTCGTCGGCGAGGCTCTTGGCGGCCACGTCGTCGAGGTCGGCGACCGTGACGTGGGCTCCGCGCGCGGCGAGTGTTCGGGCGCAGGCCGCGCCGATCCCGCTGGCGCCGCCGGTGACGAGCGCGGTGCGTCCGGTCAGGTTCTGCTCGGTCATGCGGGGACCCCGTCCTTCGCGCCGGCAGCCTTCTCGTCGGCCAGGATCTGGGCGTCCGCCGCGTCGATCGATTCGAGCGAGATGCCCTTGGTCTCCCGGGCGACGATGACGGCGACGACGGTGACGAGGCACGCGATCGCCAGGTAGATCGCAATCGGAACGGACGAGTCGTACTTGCTGAGCAGGCTGGCCGCGATGATCGGCGCCAGCGAACCGGCCACGATCGACGTCACCTGGTAGCCGAGGGAGACAC
>NZ_JAAOQS010000180.1:0-10049 GCF_011603105.1 Rhodococcus sp. A14
CACGCCGACGATGCCGTCACCATTCCGACGAAGGCCCTCCCCGCAACCGCGGGCAGGGCCCTTCTCATATCGGCATCACCGTCATCGACAGTGACGCCATCGTCGGCACGTTCAGCGACGGACAACAGGTGGTAGTGGTGCAGTGCCTCATCGACGGTGAACGCGTCCACGTCGCCGGCGCGGAAGCGGTCGACCTCGGCTGCGGCACACTCGATCAGCTCACCCAGCCGGGCCTCGTGATAAGCGGCGACCAGCGCCCGATCGGATCGCCGCTGCCCCTTGCTGCCCACGGTCACCGACAGTACCGATGCCGCGAGGCACCCCCAAGCCAAAGACCACGACCATCGCCGCGGCGCCTACCTACGCAAAGACTGAAAAGGGCGGGTCGACGAAACAGAACCCGCGGCATACCGCCGCACCGGACCTGCTGGACCGGGAGATCGCGCAGTTCCTCGGGCGCTGAGATGACTTGCGACTTGATCATCTGGAGCGCAACCCTACGGGCCGAAATGGCGGTCTTGCGGGTGACCTGTAGGACCCGCAGCGACTCGACCATTCCGTCGCGGGTTTTCGGTGTGACGGTTCTGATCTGGGCGAACGCGGCGTGTGCGGCGTTCTCGGCGTCGATGGTGTCATCCTTGCCGCGGCGTCGTCGATCAGACCTGTCGGGTGCGGTGACCTCGCGGACCTCGAGCCCGGCATTGTCGACAAATCGGAGCCGTCCGGCACCGTAGGAGCCGGTGCACTCGACGCCGATCCGGGCGAGGTCGCCGTGGCTGCGCATCCAGCGCAGCACGGCCCGATAGCCAGCGCGGGTGGTGGAGAAGAATTCGGTCGCGGCAATCCGCGTCAGATCGGCCACCCACTTGCGGTTCGGCGCGGTCGCGGTGAAGCAGATCCGCAACCTGTCCCGCATGCAGCTGATCCGCACCCTCGCCGCCTGGCGGCCCGACCTGACCGGCTTCCGCGACCCGACCACTGCCACCAAGATCGCACTCAAGCACCTCGCCCGCCGATACCTGGAACTGCACGATGAGATCGCCGACCTCGACCGCCCCATTCACGCCCTCGTCGACGAACTGGAGCCCACCCTTCTCGAGCGCGTCGGAGTCGGTTACCAGTCCGCTGCCCAGTTACTCATCACTGCCGGCGCCAACCCTGAGGGGCTGACCTCGGAGGCGTCTTTCGCCATGCTGTGCGGTGCCGCCCCGCTCCCGGCGTCCTCCGGGATGACCACCCGTCATCGCCACAACCGCGGCGATGACAGAGCTGCGAACTCGGCGCTGCACATGATCGCCGTCAGCCGATGGCGCATGGATCCAAAGACCCAGGCTTACGTCGCTCGCAAACGTGCTTTCGGGCACTCCAATCCCGAAATCCTGCGATGCCTCAAACGCTTCATCGCCCGCGAGATCCTCTACCTCCTCAAAGACTGCGATCGAGTCACCCGGCAATCGCACCGGCCGCTTGACACACCGAAGGGCGTCAACGGGACCCCGTACACATCGAAGGAGTCCGCCGACGTGTACCGGGAGTTGGGTGCGCTCCGTTCGCGCGGGACCGTCGGAACATGACAACGCGTCAGCGACGTCGCCGGTATCCACACTTCAGCGGCAACCTCATCCAACCGCTCGACCACCGGCGTCTTGTTCGTGGAACCGTTGTCTATCACCACGTTCACCTCAAGGCCGGCGGGGTAGGTGTGCTGTCCACACCGGCTACTCCGAAGGCGAACGTCGCACGTTCGAGAAGGGAGTTTGCCACATGGCCGGGTCGACAACCGGAAACCGGCGGCCGGACACATGGGTGGGAACGAGTCGGATGAAAAGGTTCTTCGCCCCGGCCTGCCACGGAAAGAGTGGCAAATCCACGGTGTCCATCAACTCGTCGATTTCACGGATCCCCTCCGCACGGCCCTTGATCACCACGCTCCACGCTTCGCGCGACGGAGCCTCGTAGCCGTCGACTTCCAGCGCAACCGGCGCATCTGACAGCGCAGCGGACACCTTGGTGCCTCTCCCGGATCGAAACACGAGGGTTCCATGATCGACCGCATAATTGAGGGGAAAGATATCCGGGTGGTCGTCCACCCACACAGCGAGACGGCCAATACTCTCGGTACGAAGCAGCGCCCAGCATTCGTTGACAGCGAGTTCCCTGAGACTTGGCTCATTGCTTCCCATTGTCTTTGCCTCCTGTCGTGGCATCAGGTCCGGTGCTCGTTCCCGTTCCGCGCACCGATCCACCTCCACGAATCATCGTCGCTGTCTCGGCTCTACGCGACGTATCCGCCCCAATCCACTGTCGGACAAACGGCGTGTGTGGTGCCCTCGACCAGCGCGTGGTGCGTGCCCGACCGGACGCAATGTCCTCTACCGTCGCCGCTGGAGCAGCCGTGAGGAACTACGGTTGGCGATCGTCGGGTGGATCGAGAAGACCTACCACCGGCGTCGCCGGCAACGCGGTCTCGGTCGACCGACACCCGTCGAATATGAGACGCTCCATCAGACCGCACACGCGGCCTGAAACTGCACACCCCGTGTGTCAACCAGGGTAGGGGCAAGCCCTGATATGGAATCAGGTTTGTCAAGGGGGCAAGGTGAAGCGGCGTCCATGACCGTTGTCAAACAGTGGCAGCATCATTCGATCGTTCAAGATGCCCTGTGCCCGCGGACGTCAGCCACAAAGGTGCGGTGCTCGATGCCCACCACATGCCCGACCCGACCACCGGCGGTGACCTCGTACTGCCTGCACATCCACCATTCTGTCGACGGAACGTGAAAACTGAACACGGTATGGCAGGCGGGTTCAAGGGCGGATTCGAGTAGTCGTCGCCACACTGTCGGTTCATGGTGCCAGACTCTCGGCGAAAACCTGTGCCGGTGTTCGCCAGTCGAGGTTCTTGCGTGGTCGGTTGTTCAGACGCTCCTCCACTTCTCGCAGCACCTCGGGTCCGTGGACGGACAGATCAGTGCCCTTCGGGAAATACTGCCGAAGCAATCCGTTCGTGTTCTCGTTCGTGCCACGCATCCAGGGTGCGGCGGGATGAGCGAAGTAGACCCCCTCGGCGAACAGATGACCGAACAGATCATGGCGCGCCATCTCCGCACCCTGATCCCAGGTGATCGTCCAACGCGCGTGCTCGGGGATCTGCTCGAACAGCGCACCTAAGGCCGCGGCGAAGGGCTCGGCGCGGTGCCCGCCGGGCAGATGCAGGAGCCGGACGTAGCGGCTACGCCGATCGACGAGGGTGCCGATCGAGGACCTACTCGACCGGCCGACGATGTAGGGGTCGGACCGGGGCGCGGTGCCGGGGTTGCTCCCGGCCTGTTTCCCCGGCCCGCCCTCCGCACCGGACGTGCGACTCTCATCGCATCCGGCGCTCCACGGACTGCCACTGTCAAGCAGGGACCAAGGTCTCTGCTCTGCTGGTCCACGGTGTGGGGATGTTGCTCGCCCGCCACCGATACCGAGTAATCGGGACGGTGGTGGTGTCGAACATGATGATCCCATTCTCTTGCGGACGATTGCCTGGCCTGCCGGTCAGGAACCGCCGGTAGAGATCCGCCCACGTGATCCGTTTGTGCCGTTTGAGCAGCCATTGGGTGACCCGATGCCAGGCGAAGGCATCGAGGTAGCCGAAGGTCGCTTTCGACACGCCGTGACGGAAATACGCACACCATCCTCGGAGCACCGGATTGAGGCGTCCGAGCAGATCAGCAAGGCCGTGATGACGTGCCCTCTTCGTCAGGGCCCGCACCTTCGCCATGATCGAAAGCAACGCTTTCTTCGACGGATAGGTGTAGACGCTCATCTTGTTCGTGCCCTTCCTGCGGCGCCGCTGGACGCGGTACCCGAGGAAGTCGAACCCCTCGTCCAGGTGACATACCCGGGACTTTTCGGCGGACAACCGCAGCCCCAGAGGGGCTATCACGTCCGCGACCTCGTCCCAGAGTGCGTCCGCATGCGCTTTGGTCCCGACCACCATGATGACGAAATCGTCCGCGTAGCGCACGATTCGGTAGGTGGCCCCGCCGCGTTTGCGGTGCACCTCGCGCCGATAGGCACTCCCGTGGGAGTCCCATTTCGCACAGAAATGTGCATCCAACACCGTCAGAGCGATGTTGGCGAGCAACGGTGAGAGTATGCCGCCTTATGAGCAGTGCCGGGTTATGCGCAGCGCTGGCCTGCAAGGCCTGGTGACAGCGATGTCAGAGGTCGATCGCTGCGCATAATCCGCGGATCCTCTGATCAGGCGGTCCGGTATGGTGCCGGGCCTCCATGATCGGAGGTCAGTTGTTATGGCGACTTTGTCTGCGTTGGTGTTGGGCCTGGAGGCGGAGTTACAGCGTTTGGGCTACAAGGATTCGACGCTCGTTTGGTACCGGGGCTGTTGGCGGCGGATGCAGAAGCACTTCGCTGCTCGTGGTGTCGAGGAGTTTTCCTTGGATGCGGCGATGGCGTGGGTCGACGACGCGTGTGGCTTCTTCGACAAGGAGCAGGCCGGCACCCTGAAGCGAACCGATATGTACTTGTTCAGGGTTGCTCAGATGCTGGAGGATTACGCGGTCCACGGGGCGGTGCTGCGCCGCTATAACCGGTCGGTGAGCAAGCTGGACGTGGCCGGCGCCCAGACGGTCGCCCGGTTCCAGGCGCACCTGCGCTCGGCTGGGCGCTCGGCCTCGACTGTGCGGACCTACGGGACGTTGGCCGGGGAGTTCGTCGCGTTCACCGACACCCGCGGAGGGCTGGGCTGCTGCGACGCCGCCATGATCGGGGCGTTCGTCGCCACGCTGGCCGGATACCAGTTCAAGACTGTCGAGCAGAAACTGTGCGCGGTGCGGTCGTTGCTGCGGTTTGCCTCCTCCGCCGGCCTGGTCGACGGGGCGTGCTTGGAGGCGGTGCCGGCGGCACGCTCGGCCAGGCAGGCCAGGATCCCGTCGGTGTGGGATCCGGGCGAGGTAGCCAGGATCGTGGAAGGGATTGACCGGGACAACCCGTGCGGGAAACGGGATTACGCGATCATCCTGCTGATCACCAGGCTCGGGCTGCGCGGCGTTGACATCAAGCGACTGGAGTTCGCCGACTTCGACTGGCCGGGCAACCGGCTGTTCGTGACGCAGGCCAAGACCGGTCACCGGGTGCAGCTGCCGCTGCTGAAAGATGTTGGCTGGGCGGTGATCGATTACATCCGCCATGGCCGGCCGGACTGCGACTGCCCGCAGGTCTTCGTGCGGCACATGGCCCCAATCGGCCCGTTCTCCGACCAGGACCATCTGCATCAGATCCTGGTCAAACATGCCCGCGTGGCACACGTGCCGGTGAGCGAGAAACGCCGACATGGCATGCACTCGCTGCGGCATTCGCTGGCGACCCGGCTGATGGAAAGCGGCACACCGGTCGAGCAGATCGCTGACATCCTCGGTCACCAGTCCGTCCAGTCGACGGGCGTCTACCTGAAATCCTCCCTGGGACTGCTGGCCAAGTGCGCGCTGGACCCGGACGCGCCCGCGAACGGGGTGTCGCGATGAGCCCCGACATCACGATGACCGACGCGATCGCCGCCCTGGTCACCGAAAAACGCGCCACAGGTTACAAATACCACGCTGAGGAGCGGGTGCTGATCCGGTTCCTCGCGTTCTGCGCCAGTGAGTTCCCCGGGCAGCAGGCGCCCACCCGGGCCTCGGTCGAGGCCTGGATCGCGGCCGCCCGCCGGCGCGGAGTCACCCCGGCGACCCTGCACAGCTTGGCCGCGCCGGTGCGGGAGCTGGCCCGCTGGTTGGGCCGCCGGGGCGTGGGGGCCTACGTCCTGCCCGCCGGCGCACTGCCCCGCCCCGCCCGCTACGTCCCGCACATCTACACCGACGAGGAACTGGCGGCCTTATTCGCGCAGACCGACCGCTGCCACTACGACTCGCAGGTCCCGTTCCGGCACCTGGTCATGCCGGTGCTGTTCCGCACGATCTACGCCTGCGGCCTGCGTGCCTCCGAAGCCCGGCTGCTGCGCTTCGGCGACGTCGACCTCGACGCCGGGGTCCTGACAATCCGCGATGGCAAGGGCGGCAAAGACCGGCAGGTCCCTGTCAGCGCTCCGCTGCACGACAGGCTGGCCGACTACCACGCCCGCGTCGCCGGGCGCACCGGCGGGGACTGGTTCTTCCCCGGCACAGCCAGGCGCCCGCTGACGATCGGCAACATCGACAAGAACTTCCGCCGGTTCCTGTGGCAGGCACGCATCTCCCACGGCGGCCGGGGCCACGGCCCCCGCGTCCACGATCTGCGACACACCATGGCAGTCAACAATCTTCGGTCGTGGTTCGCCGACGGCGAGGACGTCGCCGCGTTGCTGCCGGTCCTGCAGGCCTACATGGGTCATGCCTCCATCTCCGACACCGACTACTACCTGAGGCTGACCGCCGAGTCCTACCCCCACATCACCGCCCACATCCGGCGTGCCTACGGCGTCGTCGTCCCACCCGTCACGGCAGGAGCGTGCCATGGCAACTGACTTCGCGGTGTTGCTGCACCGCTACCTCACCTCGCACCTGGCCGGGCTGCGCGGCTGCTCACCCAACACGATCGCGTCCTATCGCGACACCTTCAAGCTGCTGATCGCCTGGTTCCGCGACTGCAGATCCATCCCGCCCGACAAGCTCACCCTCGATCGCATCGACGCCGACGCGATCACCGCGTTCCTCAACTGGCTGGAAGCCGAACGGCACAACAGCATCTCGACCCGCAACCAGCGCCTGGCCGCGGTCAGCTCGTTCTTCCGGTGGCTGCAATCCCAGGACCCGGCCAGGATGGCCAACTGCCAGGACATCCTCGCCGTCCCCGCCAAAAAGAAGGCCCAGCCGAGCGTCAATCACCTCACCGTCGAGCAGACCCGCCGTCTGCTCGCCGAGCCCGACCGGTCCACCCGGCGAGGCCGCCGTGACGCGACCCTGCTGGCCACCCTCTACGACACCGCCGCCAGGGTTCAGGAATTCGCCGACCTGACCGTGCGCGACATCCGCCTGCAACCCCCCGCCCTGGCCGTGCTGACCGGCAAGGGCCGCAAGACCCGCCATGTCCCGCTCGGCGACAACACCGCAGCACTGCTGAACGCCTACCTGACCGAACACGGCCTCGACAAGCCCGGCCACGACGATCACCCACTGTTCACCAACCAGCATCGCAACAAACTCAGCCGCGGCGGCATCGCCTGGATCATCGGCAAATACCAGACCCGCGCCGGCGACCCGGAACTGGCCGACGCCGACCTCAGCCCGCACGTCCTGCGCCACAGCAAGGCCATGCACCTCTACGAGGCCGGCGTCCCGCTGCCCTACATCCGCGACATCCTCGGACACGTCGACCTGGCCACCACCGAAATCTACGCACGCGCCTCCACCGAGGCCAAACGCAAAGCCCTCGAAGCCACCTACACCGAAATCGTCACCGACGAGCTACCCGAATGGAACCACGACACCGGACTACTCAAATGGCTCGCCAGCCTGTGAACCCGACACACATCACGAAAGGTTATGCGCAGCGATCGACCTCTGACATCGCTGTCACAAGGCCTTGCAGGCCAGCGCTGCGCATAACCCGGCACTGCTCATAAGGTTCTTTATGTGCAGCTGCGCATAAGCCGCCCTGGGGCGTGCCGGCCTCGGAGTTCCTGACCGTTCCGTCGGTGGACATGATGCCCGCCTTCAGAAACGCCTTGATCAGGGTCAGAACGCGCATGTCGACGATCCGCGTACGGACCCGTTCCATGATCGCGGAATGGGCCAGCTCGTCGAAACACGCCGCGATGTCCGCCTCGAACACCCAGTGATGATTCCGGGTCCCGAGAGCATGAATCTCAGCGATCGCGTCCTGAGCGCGACGCCTCGGGCGGAAACCGTAGCTGACCGGTTTGAAATCCGCCTCGAAGATCGGCTCCAACACCAGCAACAATGACGCTTGCACCGTGCGGTCCATCGCCGTGGGGATACCGAGCCGCCTGAGTTTGCTGCTCCCCGGTTTCGGAATGAGTCTTTCCGCCACCGGCAGAGGAGCAAAGGTCCGAGACTTCACCTGGTCTCGAACCTGACCCAGGAATGCGACCGTCTCGGCGTCCCCGGTGATGGATGCAGGTGCCAGCCGGTCGACACCGGCCGAACGTGCGCCCTTGTTGCCCCGCACCCGTTCCCACGCGACGGTGAGGAAATCCGGGTGGTGGACGAGGTTGAACACATCATCAAAGAGGCGGTCGGGATCGTCGACCGCCCAGTGGTGCAGCTTGCGTTGCATCTGTCGTACCCGCCACGCCGCCCGACCGGGATCGGGCCATGACAGCTCACCGGTATTCACCAGCGCCTCCGTTCGTGTCTTGCATGCTGCATCAATTCCGCTGGGGCCCTTCGCCATGTGCGAGGCTTTCCCTCGCTCGGACTACTACGGCCCCTCCGCCCCACCGCGTGGCCATCGACCGACGACGCGTCAACCCGACCAGCCGACCCCTGGAAGAGGCCGATGCTCGGGAGCCTCGCGGTGGTTCCCACGTTCACTGCGAACCGCTCGAGGAGTGAGGTGCCCAGCTATGCCCCTGCGATATCGCCACGGCTACGCCGCAGGCATTCACCGTGGCCTCCGAAGCCGACGATCTAAACCGACCCCGGAGTTCCCAACACCGAAGGGTGTTGGTGCGCATCGCAGACCAGCCCGAATCCACCGGGTTAGAGCTGGCGGGAGACTTGAGAGGCGTTAAAACACTGGTTCCTCGCGTACACCTTCTCCTCATGCTTGCCGGACCCAGACCATCCGGTAGTGCTGGCCTGTCCCGTCGTTGTCGGGGCTGCTTGCCGCCCTCACCGTCGTCTCCCGGTTCAGGCTGCCCCCAGCTTCGTTATGCTGCTGCGACAGCACAACGGCGCAGGTCTTTCACCTCCGCTCGGTCACACAGCGCCTCGTGGCGCACCAAATCGCCCTCCCAATCTCCAGTCCGGCTGCGTTTTTCGACCATCTTGGGACGAGCGTCGATCGACTGAGACGGGGTGACGAATCGAATCCGGCGCTCGTCCGCCCGGCGCCGTCGTCGGCGCAGCGGACGCCTGGTCCGTAGCTTGCGGGTCAGCGTGCGACTCAACCCCGACCGCCCGCTTTTGTAGAGGGCCTGGTAGATTGTTTCGTGGCAGACGTGCCGGCCAGGACGATCGGGATACTCGGCGCGCAGCCATGCGGCGATCTGCTCCGGGCTCCATTCGAGCTCTAGCTTTTCCTGCACCTTCGTGAGAAGTTCCAGGTCGTCGAGCAGCCGACCCCGCCGGGGTCGGATCGAGCGCCCTGTGGCGCGTGCGTGCGCCAAAGTGGCGTCATAGCCGCCACGATCATGCGGGAGAGTGTTGCGCTTCAACTCACGACTGACCGTCGACGCCGATCGACCCAATCGTCGGGCCACCTCCCGAATCGAGTGTCCCGCTGCCCGAAGCGTCGCGATTCGTTGCCGTTCGAGCGAACACAGGTACCGGGTCGACCGCGCCTCCTCCGCCAACCGTATCGGCGGCAGTCCGCCGTTCTCGGTCCGCCACCGGTACCCGGTCTTGCGTCCGATCCCGAGTTGCCGGCACGCCTCGATGCTGCCCACCCCGGCAGCCAACAGTGCCCAATACTGCGTCTCCAGATCGAGTCGCCGCTTGCGTCCTCTACGTCCCATCCACACACCCCTCTTCTATCAGGAGTGTTGCGACCAATACTTGAACCCGCCTGCCATACCGTGTTCAGTTTTCACGTTCCGTCGACATCCCATCCCACTCACGCGCCCGTCACTGTCCCGCCAACGATCGTCATAGCTCGCTTCGGCCGGAATCCGAGAGCCCACAGCGGGAGTGGGCGCTTGTAACGACCTCGAGGCCAGCAAGATCCGGAGGCTATTGCAGCACTGCGACAAGCCAGCTAAAGATGTTTCGGTAATAGGGTGTGTCGTTGCGCGTGATTCGCACCGTGCTGCTTGATCATTGATGAATGGCAGGGAAGGAAACCGGGTCGGGCGAGAGCGCGGATGCCCGGAAAGTCAAGCAGCG
>NZ_JAAOQS010000181.1:0-9987 GCF_011603105.1 Rhodococcus sp. A14
GAACCGACCACCGGATCGCCTCCCCCAGCCTGCGGACCGCTCTGCTCCAACTCTGGAACCTCTGAACCACCGCGGCCAATACGCAGCGTGACCGGCGGAAATGACACGTCCCCACTAGTCGCGTTGATCGCGTCCGGGACAGTTGTCGGGGCCATGCCCGCGGGGGCGGCACCCACGCAGCCGTCCTGGTCGGGCGAGTACTCGGTGAAGCGTTTCGCCGCGACGAAGGACGGTACGAGTTTGGCCGCGCGGCAGTGGGAGCCCGACTTCGCCGATACGTACAGATTCGAGACGAGTTGCACGGACGACGCCTGCGTAGCGACCGTGATCGATGGGCCAACGCCAGCCAACCCGACACTGCCGCAACCGCCGCAGTACACCTGGGACGGGACCAGCTGGGTCCATACCTACGACTGGGAGTGGGACTGCTACCAAGGCGAGGGTGTGCCGAAGGTGTGGGCACCGGCGCACTCGGTTGCGTACTACACACCGCAATCCGACGGGACGCTGACCGGTTCCTGGCGTACCGATATCGACAGCGGCCCGTGCGAGGGCTCGGTGAGCATGGAGGTCGCGGCCTACCCCGTCGAGCCGCCTCCCGGACCATTCGGCAGCAGTTGACAGGCGCAATGTCCTCCGTGACGATCGCGCCGCCTATCTCACCCTTTCAGGTCGAACCATGTGGTCGGCCTGCAGCGGCGTCAGGAGCCGTTGATCACCAAGTCCAGAAGCCAGATCAGCCACGGTATGCCACCCTCAATTGGCAACTCCCACGACGCCCCCGGCGTTGTGCCCGCTCCGCGCCGTGCTCGTCGAGCAGCCGCACGCCACCCCCACCCTCGACCTCGATATGCAGGCGCTGGGAAAACGGATTTCGCGCGCACCCTCGGTGCACTCACGCTTGCAACCACGGAGCGCAGACTGATCAGGAATCGAGAAGCGCCTACCCAAGGGCCGCATTAACGTCACTGGCATGAACATCGAATCTCTCACCCTCGAAACCCCCGACCCCACCACGGTGAAGGCCTTCCACACCGCACTCGGCATAGATGAACGCATCAGTGCCCGCGACACGGACGCACCCACCACCGGCTTCCGCGGTTACACCCTCTCGCTCGTCGTGTCCCAGCCGAACATCGTCGACGCCTACGTCGGGGCTGCCCTCGAAAATGGCGGCACCACAATCAAACCGGTCAAGAAGAGCTTGTGGGGGTACGGCGGTGTCGTGCAGGGCCCCGACGGAGCGCTCTGGAAAGTCGCGACTTCGTCGAAGAAGAACACCGGGCCGGCCACGCGGCACATCGAGGACCTCGTCCTGTTGCTCGGCGTCGAAGACGTCAAGGTCAGCAAGCAGTTCTACCTCGACCACGGGCTGGAAGTGGCACGAAGCTTCGGTCGCAAATACGTCGAGTTCGCCACCGGCCCGAACGTCAAGCTCGCGCTCTACGGGCGCCGTGCCCTCGCGAAGGACGCCGGCGTCTCCCCCGACGGCACGGGCGCCCACCGGATCGTCATCAGCGGCGACGCCGAACCCTTCACCGACCCCGACGGCTTCACATGGCAGACAGTGTGATCGGGGACCCCTCACCGCCACCGCGGCAGGGTATCGACACCGACCACCCCACTCATCCAGTTGGGCCACCACGGGAAGAACATATGTGATGTGGCTCACATCGCTGCGACGCGACCGGCTGGCAGATCTACCATTTCCTCGCGCCAGTACACACCCAGTACCGGTCGCCGATGCAATCCCCAACGCCCGGGAAGACATTGGCCAGGCACACCACCCAGGCACACCGGCGTGGATCCAATCGTCCGATGGAGAGCGCGGCGACGCCCTGTTGCACGTCCCGGCGAGGCCCGGCCGGAGCGGAGAACACTCCGACCGGGCCGCTTCGGCTCACCGGGCGCTTCGCCGCACTACCGGACGATCTCAGGACGCGTATGTCAGGGCAGCCGAGAGGTTTCAGATTCCCGTGCGACGCGAGGCTCGGGCTCGATGTCGACAGCTCAGCCGCAGCAGCGAACCAGAAATCGCGCGGTCCCGGGTCCGCGCCGCCCTCACCCGATACAGACCAGGACGCCCACGACCACTACTGCGACAAGCGAGGCGCCGCCGCAGATCAGCCACGCCCGCGTTGCGAGCTGCCGCCACTGATCGCACCGACCCGCCACTTCCGCGACCGCGACCGATCGCCCCAGGTCCGTTTCGAGCGCCTGCGACTCCGAGAGGCGGCGGGCCTTCGCATCCGCCCGTACCGCCACGCCGAACGAGACGGGGACCACCAGCACCGCAATCACGAGTAGGCCAACCATCGCACCCATACCCGTCCCAAGCATTCCAGTTCCTTCCACACCACACGACGCCCGTCACAGGTGCCGTTCACCGATCACCCGAACCCACGGGCTCACCCCCCGTCAGCTATATCGCCGAACTGCCACCTGGTGTTGCACTCCGAATGACCGGCACCAGCGAACGACCACAAGCCACGCGCGCCTACACACCCGGTACGGGGAAGTTCCACATCGCCAGGACAATTACGCCCATGACCAGTCCGGCGCACGCAATGGTGCCAACGACACTGACACGCAACGCATCCAGTAGATCGGACCCCAGTTTCTTGCTGATCCGTGCCATTACACTCTTCCTTCACGTGCCGAGATTCTGGCCGCCGGGTCGATGACGGTGCACCACACACACTCGTCCGACTTCGACACCTACACAACGGCCGAATCACCTACACCCATACCCGCTTTTGGGTCCCAGACAGGGGTATTGACCACACCTCATTCCCGACCACCACGCTTCGCGAGAAATTATGTGGTGTTCTTCATCACACCCGGGCGGGGATCTACTCGGCCGATGGTCGTCATCGACAATGGCCTGCAAGTAGCTCGTCGCCTGGCTCGTTTCCGCAGAACAGCTCCGAGCGACATCCGAACATGCTGTGGGAAAGCATGTTCGGCGGTTCATTACGTAGAATTCTCGCCTGATCAATCGAGAATTATCGGCCGATACCGCAGACTCATGCCAATCGGAACTCGGCAGCGCCAACTAATTCACTCATGCGCCGTGGACGACCCCGAAACTACACCTACTGGTCGGTAATGATGAGGTGAAGAAATTTGCACAATGGCGTGGATCACACTCTCTGGACTTCCATGCCCCGGCTCACGAAGATCACTAATGCGCCGCTCGTTACTACGCGCGGTTTGTCCGTGTAGCGCCCCTGCCAGCTGACACCGATCGCTGGCGGGGGCTGCGCTTGGCTGCGCCACAAGATATCCGGCGTCGCCTCGCTCCCCGACTCCACCATTGCCGGCGCGATTCCTGGCCTACTTTCCCAGCTACCGAACGAGTCACCCTCGCCCGCAATCGCGTCCTGCTCACCCCTGCCCGGATACCGCCGTGCCTCGCGCCCAACACTCCCGTCCACGTTTGCCCGGTACACCGCCGGGGGATGCTCCGGGGAAGGACGACCCCGTCGTCGAATCACGCGAGAGAGGCAGTCCGATGAACACTGTCACGACCGGCATCGTTGCAGGTGCCGCAGGCACCACGATCCTCGACGCCGTCACATACCTGGACATGGCGATCCGAGGCCGCCCCGCAAGCACCGTTCCGGAGAAGACGGTCGAGTCCGTTGCGACCGCTCTGGGCGTCGCGATACCGGGACGCGGTGACGTGCTCGCGGCCCGGCGGTCGGCGTTCGGGGCGCTCGGCGGGATCGCCGTCGGCACCGGACTCGGCGTGGCCGCCGCCCTCGTCCGCCGGGCCGGCGCCCGCCTGACCCCGGCTGCCGGAACGATCGGGATCGGTCTCGCCGCGATGGCAGCCACCGACATCCCGATCGCCATGCGCGGCATCAGCGACCCGCGACAGTGGACCGCTCAGGACTGGCTCAGCGACCTCGTGCCGCATCTCGTCTACGGCGCCACCGTCACCACAGTCCTGCGGCAACAGGACGAGGCGACGGGGAACCGCAGGGAGCCGGGGGCGGAACGGTCGAGCACTGTCCGGTCGGCCGTGATCGGCGTGGCCAGCGGTCTCCGCAGTTCCACCGGCATCGCGGCGGCACTGCTTTCGGGTGCCCCCGGCTCGGCACACTGGTCCCGCCTCGTCGGTGCGACGGCGCTCGTCGGCGGCGAACTGGTCGCCGACAAGAACCCGAACGTACCGTCGCGCCTCTCCCAGCCCGCGCTCACCGGACGACTCATCGCAGGCGGAGGAGGCGCCGCGGCGCTGGCCCGCCGCGACCGTGCCGACACGGCGTCGGCCCTGATCATCGGAACCGTCGGCGCCCTCGCCGGCTCCTACGGCGGCGCGTGGTGGCGGCAGTGGGCCGGCCGGCGGATGCCGGACTGGCAGGCCGCGCTTGCGGAGGATGCCGTGGCGCTCACGATGGCGGCGGCCGCACTCCGACGGCCCGCGCGGTCCTCGTCGGTGAGCGCGTCGAGTTGACGCTGCGCCATCCGCCGCACAGGGCTCGCTTCACGGTCGATCGTCGATATCCCACATCGTGACGTTGGCCCCAGACGATCATTCGTGCGAACGGAACTGACCGGCATTCGGCGCTGGAACCAACAGCTCGACACCGTAATTCCGTTCTCGGGAAACATCGTTCGCCGATCAGCGGGGCTGGATCGACCGCCTCGCATTCCTGACGCTCGACCCCGACATCGCGGTTGTCCTCCGATTGGGGGACACGTATTCATCCCCCAGCGGGGCCCGGTTGGCGGACAGACGGCAGAGCTGCGGCGGGTCATTGTTATTCAGACGCCGGAAAACACTCCGACGCAAACCCCGGGAGGACAGGACTCCACAACACGGGACGCCATCGCGGCTCACCCGCACGGTCACCAATGCGCTACCCACCCCACCCCTTCTCACCTTCTGCAGAAACCGACCAAAGGACCACCATGGAGAACACCCAGAAGCTTTACATCGACGGCGAGTGGATCGACCCGATCGGGACCGACACGCTCGACGTCGTCAACCCTGCGACAGAAGAGATCGTCGCCACCATCGCGCTGGGCGACGAATAGGACGTCGACTGCGCCGTCACGGCCGCCCGCAGAGCGTTCGACGGTTACGGGTCGACGACACGCGCCGACCGGATTGCGTTACTGGATCGGATAATCGAGGTCTACGGGCGACGGATGGCCGAGCTGGCATCGACGATCACCCAGGAGATGGGAGCACCTACTTCACTGGCCACGACCGCTCAGGCACCGTCCGGCCTGGTGCATCTCACCGCAGCCGTCGATGCGCTCCGTGAGTTCGAATTCGAGGAGAAGATCGGCACGACGACGGTGGTGTACGAGGCGGTCGGCGTGTGTGCGTTCATCACACCCTGGAACTGGCCCGTCAACCAGATCGCCGCGAAGGTTGCGCCGGCGTTGGCCGCAGGCTGCACGATGGTGTTGAAGCCGTCCGAGATCGCGCCACTCAATGCGATCATCTTCGCGGAGATACTTCACGAAGCAGGAGTCCCTGCGGGAGTTTTCAACCTCGTTCAGGGTGACGGACCTACCGTCGGAGCCGCACTGTCGAGGCACCCCGACATCGACATGGTCTCGTTCACCGGATCGACGCGTGCCGGCGTCGAGGTCGCTCGGAACGCTGCGACAACGGTCAAACGTGTCACACAGGAGCTCGGTGGCAAGTCGGCGAACATTGTGCTGGACGACGCGGACTTCGAAGAGGTCATCACCAGAGACGTTGTAGGCGTGGTGGTCAATTCGGGCCAATCCTGCAATGCCGCCTCGCGCATTCTGGTTCCGTGGGACCGTATGGACGAAGCGATCGCGATCGCGAAGACCGCCGCCGCGTCGATCGTCGTCGGACAACCCGAGTCCGAGAGAACGACCGTGGGTCCGCTGGTGTCACAGGCACAGTTCGACAAGGTGCAGCGCCTGATCCAGATCGGCATCGATGAGGGCGGCACGCTCGTCGCCGGTGGAGTCGGTCGCCCGGCGGGACTGTCCACCGGCTACTTCGTCCGGCCCACCGTCTTCGCGGACGTGACGAACGATATGACCATCGCGCGCGAGGAGATCTTCGGCCCGGTCATGGTGCTGATCGGCTACGAGGACGAGGCCGCCGCAATCCGCATCGCGAACGACACCGCGTATGGGCTGTCCGGGATGGCCTCGTCGAGCGATCCGGAGCGCGCGCGGAATGTCGCGCGGAAGTTGAGGACGGGAATGGTTCATCTCAATGGGGCTCCGCTGGCCTTCGATGCTCCGTTCGGAGGCAACAAGCAGTCAGGCAACGGCCGGGAGTTCGGCAAATTCGGCCTGGTGGAGTACCTCGAGAGGCCAAGGCGATCTTCGGCGACAACGTCGAACCAGATCCGGCCGTGAACAGCACCCGCCAGAGTGCCCGGGAATGAGTAACGCGGAGGCGGCGGGATGTGAACGCGGGTCTTCGGCCCGAAAGCAGGAAGAGACGGGAGACTGATCGTGAATGCGATCATGTGGATGGGCGTGGCCGGAATCGTGGGCACGGCCCTCTCACCGTGGATCACCGAACGGCTGCGCAGCAAGACTGCGCGCCGAGACCAACTCGTGAAACTGCGGCTCGCGATCTACGCCGACCTGTTGCGAGCGACGGCCCGCCTCGCCGCAACCGCAACGACTTCGGCTGCATCGCACCCGAATGACGCGGACGAGATCGGCGGCGACGAGTTCGATTCCCTGCTCAGCCAGGCGCGGGTCGTGGCCAGCGATGACGTTTACCGACGACTCAACGAGCTGTCGCAGCTCACTGGGACGTTCAACCGGCACCTCGTGAAGACCGAGCCGCGCCCAGTCTTCCCCCACCGGCAACACCTGCACGATGGCGCAGTGAACGACCCGTTGCGCCTCCAGCATCGAAGAACACTGACCGATATCGCGGGCGGTATCGCGGTGGCTCACGGGAAAGTCCAGGACGCGATCCGGCACGAGATGAATCGGTGACCGTCGATCGGATCCCACGTCGCTGTGTGGTCATCAGGCCGCGAGCTCACGAGGACGAGCGAACACGTCCACCAGCGCACCGTTGCGCCACACCGTGATCTCGATCTGCCGGTCGATCGCATCCTCGACCATCAACCGCTGGACGGCAGTCGTCGTCACGATCGGCTTGCCGTCGAATTCGACCATGATGTCCCCGCGCCGCAACCCCGCCTCGGCGGCCGGGCTTCCCGGCGAGACACCGGCCACCTGCAAACCAGTCTTCGACCCGATCCGCCCCTGCAGCTTCGGAGGCAGCGGACCTGCATACCCGCGATCCCCAACCAGGCCCGACGCACCCGCCCCGCCGATACCAGCGCGGCGATGATCTGCCTCGTCGCGACGGCCGGATGGTGGCCGTCACGCACCGAACCGGGCGCGGCCCCCGCCACGCGATCAAGGCTCTGCCGACACCATCAGAGACAGCGGATCGGATAGCGGAAGGCACCGGCGCCCGTTGAGCGGTGCGGGCGGCGACGGCGGAGGCTCGCGCGTGCGAGGCGATCTGCCGCGTTGCCTCCGTAGGGACACCCACCGGCATTTCCGCCTCATGGCGGCCGGACGCTAGCGAAGTGGGAACCCGAGACGGATGAGCGATTCCTTCAGCCGATCCCGCCCGTTCAGCCGCGCCGCGGACGCGAGTCGGTCCAGAACCTTTCGATCCAGGAATGGTCGAGCTGCTGCGCCGAGTAGAAGGCGGCGATCCGCCCCTCGTAAGCGTCGACGTGGTCGCGCTGTGCGGGCAGGTCGTACTTCTCGTGGTGCAACACCGCCGCTCGGGGCAGCCGCGGTTTGATCTGGGCGTCGGCGTCCGGATGCGGATGTCCGACGACGAGCCCGAACACCGCGAACACGTGAGGAGGCAGGCCGAGTTCCGCCGCGACCTCCTCGGGGTTGTTGCGCAGCGCCCCGATGAACACCGTTCCCAGCCCGAGCGACTCCGCCGCGGTCACGGCGTTCTGCGCAGCCAGGGCTGCATCGATGAACCCGATATAGGTGCTCTCGACGTCATCGGCTCCCTCGATCGGAGCGCCGCGGTCGCCGGCGAGCTGGCGGACTCGGGCGAAGTCGGCGAGCCAGACCAGCAGGACGGGGGCCTCGACGATGTGGGCCTGCTCGCCCGCGAGCGCGGCCAGACGAGCCTTGCTGTCGGGGTCGCGGACCGCGACGACACTCCATGCCTGGAGGTTCGACGACGTGGCGGCCGACTGCGCAGCCGAAACGAGGACGTCGAGCGTCTCGTCGGTCAGCCGGATCGGGTAGGTAGCGGCGAACCGAACGGTGCGAGTGCAGGGCTTCCAGAACCGGATTCCACTGCGCGGGCTCGGTGAGGGCGGGGTCCCAGTAGCGCTGCTGCAGCGCCGTGCGGGGTGCGATGTCTGCGATGGTCACCCGGGACAGGAAAGCCGACCGCCGTCCCCCACTCCAGTGTTAGGCGCACCGTGATTCCTGAGATCCTCCGCGACCCCGTCGACAACCGCGAACGGAACGCGTGAACAGCCACAGCGAGGCCGCCGATCGGCGACAATTCGGGGGCTGCCGACAGCTGTCCGGGAACTACGTTATGAAAGGGAGTGGTCGTGACTGAACGGGTCATCGTGGTGACGGGTGCCGGATCGGGAATCGGGCGGTCCATGGCGACCGGACTACTCGATGCCGGACATCACGTGGTGCTGTCGGGACGGGCGCAAGACAAGTTGGACGAGACAGCGGACGGTCACGAACACGCGCTCGTGGTGCCGGCCGACGTCTCGTCGCCACAGTCGGTGCACAGCCTCTTCGCCGTCGTGGCCGAACGGTTCGGCCGTGTGGACGTACTCGTCAACAATGCGGGCACCTTCGGCCCTTCCGGCGCGGTGGACGAGATCGACCCGGAAGACTGGGACCGGACGGTGGCCACAAATCTCACTGGGGTCTTCCTCTGCTCACGCGAGGCCGTGCGAATGATGAAGACGCAGACACCCCGCGGCGGACGCATCATCAACAACGGCTCACTGTCCGCGCACACGCCACGACCCGCGAGCGTCGCCTACACGGCAACCAAACACGGGGTGTCGGGGTTGACCAAGTCGATCGCGCTCGACGGGCGCGACCACGACATCTGCTGCACCCAGATCGACATCGGGAACGCCGCAACCGCCATGACGGCCGGCATCGGCCAGTCCGCCCGCCAACCGGACGGATCGATGCGAGCGGAACCCACCTTCGACCCGCGGTACGTCGCGGACGCGGTGACCCGACTGGTGGAACTCCCCCTGGACGTCACCGTGCCGACGTTGACGATCATGGCCGCCGGGATGCCGTACATCGGCCGCGGCTGACCGCGCGGACGGTCAGCGACGCTGGTCTGCCCAGTCGAGGTGCGACAACTGCTGACCTCGCCGAGTACCGGCCATCAGTGGGATAATCCACGTAGGAGAATCGTCCACTCCGAAGACGATGCCGCTGCAAAAACGTCGACCCCGGCCCAGGGCCTCAGGACCGCCCGAGTGCGCCGGGGTCGGCCCAAAGAGGACGGGTGTGGTCGTGCGGCAACCGACGGCGTGCGGACCACACCGGAACCCACAACCGACGTGGAGCTCCGATTTCTTGTCGCTTTTCTCTGACGTGCGGTAACAAGTCGGAGCCCGTCACCGACGTAGTAGATGTCGTAGTCAACGATGACGGACCCGAACAGCGGGCGCTGGACTCGAAAGGCGAGCAGGCAGATGAACGAACTGCTGAGCACGCTGCCGGAAGAGCACCGGGAGATTTTGATCCTCCGCCTCGTGGTCGGTATGTCAGCCGAGGAAACGGCCCCGGCCGTGGGTAGTACCAGTTCCGCGGGGGTGACGAGGGCAGGTGAGAGGTTTGGCTAGGAGCAAGCGCAACGGCAATCCCGATGCCGATCTCCCAGGAGACGACGCACCGGTGGACGTCGCGGCAGTGCGCCGCGACGACGCTTTGATCGACGCGATCGCCGGTGGCGGTCCTGTCGCGACGGATTCG
>NZ_JAAOQS010000182.1:0-9924 GCF_011603105.1 Rhodococcus sp. A14
CGCTGCTTGACTTTCCGGGCATCCGCGCTCTCGCCCGACCCGGTTTCCTTCCCTGCCATTCATCAATGATCAAGCAGCACGGTGCGAATCACGCGCAACGACACACCCTATTACCGAAACATCTTTAATCGCGGCAGATCGGTCTCTTCTACCTGCCGGCCGGTGACCGCGACCCGCATCGATCGGTATCGGTGGTCAGGCGCATCGGCGATTTGACGGCTGTTCGGACCGGGCGTAGGGATGATTCGAGCATGAGCACCGCCCGTTCTATGACCTTTGACACAAACAGCGCATTTACCGAAACTGAAGTCAGTTCGAGTACCGGTCTTCGTCGGAGTGAGGCAAGGAAACGTTCATGTACGCCGGTCAAGTGTGTACTGCCGGATCGCGAGTATCGGTACATAGCTCGATCCAGGACGAGTTCACCGCTGCGGTACTCGCGGGCACGCAGGGTATGAAGATCGGTTCTGGCTTTGACCCAGCGGCGCAACTCGGCCCCCTTGTCTCCGCCGAGCAACTCGACAGGGTGGGCTCATATGTCGACATCGGCAAGAACGAAGGAGCCACCCTCGTCAGCGGAGGTTCCCGCGTCGACGGGCCTTGATACTTTTATGAGCCAACTGTTTTCACCGGAGTAACCAACGACATGCGCATCGCGCAGGAGGAGATCTTCGGCCCGGTGATGGCGGTGTTGTCCTTCGATGACGAGGAGGGGGCGATCAGGATCGCCAACGACACGAATTACGGTCTCGCCGCAGGAGTGTGGACCAGCGACCTCGATACGTCCCAGCGGGTGTCGGCGGCGCTCAACGCGGGCACAGTGTGCATCAATAGCTATCAAATGGTCTACCCCGGCGTCTCGTTTGGCGGCGTCAAGCTCTCCGGACACGGACGCAATCTCGGCGAAGCCTCGATCGGCGAGCTAACCCAGGTCAAGATCGTGTGGACGAAAGTCGTTGAAACACGATGACAATAAGAGGGCGAGGGACCATCGGCGACGATCGGATCGCGATCGAAGAAGTTTTGTACCGCTACGCGTCGAGTGTCGATTCGGCGCAGATGCATCAGCTGCACGATGTCCTGCATCCTGATCTGCAAGCGCAATACGGCAACGGGGAACTCGTCGAAGGCGCGGACGCCGTCATCACTTGGATGACCGACTTCACGAAGACATGTGAATGGCAGCACCACATGCTCAACGTCTATCGCATCGACATCGAGGGCGATAAGGCGACGGCGCTCGTCTACCACAACTCCTTCGAGAAGTTCGCCGGCGCCGACGACGTCTGCTTCTTGATCGCTCGCTACCACAACGAGCTGGTGCGCCATGAGGGCACCTGGAAGATTTCCAAGCTTGTATTCGAAATCGTCTGGGGTGAAAAGCGCCCGGCCGACAATGGATACATTGCCACAGTCGGTGGCCGTGGTCCGAAGATCCCCGGCTGGCCCTGAAGATTCGACGAGCGTATCTCATCAGACACCTAGTAGGAACACGATCATGACAATCGACGAACTGCTCGACATCGAATCCATCAAACATCTCCGCACCCTCGGATCCGCCTACCTCGACGGGGGCCGTTTGGATGAGCTGGTGGAGCTGTATCACCCCGACGCAGTGTGCGATTTTGGTCCGTACGGGAGTTGGACGGACCGCACTGAGTTCAAACAGAAGTTCGCCGACGCCGAAAGGCCCTTCTACGCCAGTGGATACTTCCCCAACCTGCATGTCGTGGTCAACCACGTCGTCGAGCTCACCGGCAAGGACACTGCGACGGGGCTTGTCTATCTTCTCGACTTCGTGACCGGTGATCAGATCCGCGAAGGGGGCAACCCACTCTACTGGCTCGGCGTCTACGAGGAGTCCTACTGCCGCACCGGTGACGGTTGGAAAATCGTGCGCCAGAGTCTCAACTTCATGTGGCCCGAGCGCATGCTTGGCGAGGGATTTCTAGCCCGTCAGGCCGTCGCTGAATGATTCGTCGCCCGAAAACTCAGCGACCTATCGAGGAGAAGTACATGACCATTCCCACCGTCAGCCCGCAGCAAATTGCGGACATCGAAGAAATTCGCATGCTCTCTGCACGTTACGCACGAGGGCTCGACCAGTTCGACATGGAGGCGCTGATGGAGCCTTATGCCGATGATGCCGTGTTCGACGCCCGACCGATGGGACTGGAGAGCTACTCGGGTCGCTCGGCGATCCAGGAGTTCTTCGCCCACAACCAGAACGTCATGGCAGATCAGATGCACCTGTTCAGCAACTTCGTCATCGAGTTCAACGGTTCCGACGAGGCTTACGGGAGTAACTACCTTCTTCAGGACGGACACAACAAGGATGGTGCGACCGTTCGGTGCTTCTGCCTCAACAATGACACCTACAGGCGCACTGCGGACGGTTGGCGGATCGTCTCGCGACGCATTAGTCCACTGATGCCACCACAGCTCGATTCATACTGAACATTCTGAGTTTCACAGAAACTCGACGGGGCGCTACACGGTCAACCCGCACGTAGTGGCGAGCGCCGCGTCGACGCATGAACCCCGCTGCTCGGTGAGGCCCTTTCACCGAGCAGGTCAGGATGCGGGATGTCCGGGTGGCCTGTCGCCTCGCATTTTCGGCGGGTGTCACAAGGCGCTGATCCTCAGGTGGTTCCGGCGACGAGGCCGGATGCACGACCCTCGGTGACCATCGGGGAGTGCTCGGTGAAGCCCCCGTCGACTCTGATGACCTGCCCTGTGATGTACCGCGCGGCATTGGAGTGCAGGAACGCGACGACCCGGGCGATGTCCTCGGGCTGACCGACGTGAGGGGTGTCGCAGTGGCGCGTGTACTGGGTAATCAGCTCGTCCCCGAGTTGGAGACTGGGGGAGCTCAGTACGAGTCCAGGCGCCACGGCGTTACATCGGATTCCTTGTTTGCCATGCTGTGCGGACACTGCGCGCACGAGCTGGTTGACGCCCGCCTTTGCGACGCCATAGGTGGTCAGGTTGAGCTCGCCCATCTCGCCGGAGATCGACGACGTGCAGGTGATGCTGCCGCCGCCGGTGTTCACCATTGCCGGGATCGCGTGCTTGCAGCCGAGCATCGGGCCCAGGAGCAGTGTTTCGATCTGGGCACGGAAGGTGTCCACCACGAATTCCGTGATGGGCGGGTCGCCCGGCTCCCATGGAATCCTCAGGTCGGCGGCGTTGTTGTGCAGAATGTCGAGTCGTCCGAACTCGTCCACTGCGGTCGCAATCATCCGCTGGACCTGTTCCTCAACGCGGACATCGGTCTCGACGGCGATTGCGTCTCCACCGTCGGCCCTGATCTGCTTCGCCCGTTGCTCGGCAACCTCGCCATTGATGTCCGCGAGTACGACCTTGGCGCCGAGTTGCGCAAACAGACTCGCGGTCGATGAGCCTTGGCCGACGCGGTAGGGATCGTCGTCGCCATGGAAGGACGCTGCGCCGGTGACGATGGCGACCTTGCCGGTGAGATCGATCATGCAGTTGGTCATTCTCGCTCCATTTCCTCATGCGCCACGGGAGGCGCCGTTTCGCGACGATGGGTTGCTCATTTCAGTCACGTCCACGACTCGTTCAGCATGTTCGGCCGGGTAGTCGCCGTGGCTGTACCGCCGATCCCGCTCGACCTGGCTGTGAAACCGCACCGTGATAGGTGACGCGGACGTATGACGTTGGTGGACTGGTTATGCCGCACCGTTGGCGTTCTGGCCGGCCGCGACGGAGAGGGTCTCGCCGGTCATGTGTTTCGCACCATCGGAGACCAGGAACATCAGTGCGTCCGTGATTGCCTGAGGGGGAATCCATGGAATTCCCTGGGGCTGATACCGACAGAATTCTTCGGCGACGTCGCCGATTGTCGGGGAGTCGAGGTCGGGTCGGAACAGCCTGTACATCGTGCTGTTGTGGATGATCGGAGTGTCGACGCAGCACGGGCAGATGACGTTCACCGTGGTCCCGGTGGTTGCCACCTCGAGGGCCACGGTTTTCGCAAGCCCGATGACCGCCCACTTCGAGGCCGAGTAATGACTGAATTGCGGGTACCCGCCTTTGCCGGCCATCGACGATGTGATGATCACCCGTCCCCAGGTCTTCACCGATTATGGTGAGCCGGCGCTGACAGATTTTGGAATCGCGCATATCTCCGGCGGCTTCGAGACCGGCACCGGAACGGTGACCGGGTCGCCGGCGTTCACCGCCCCGGAGGTGCTCAGGGGTGATCCGCCGAGCACTGCGTCGGATGTCTACGGGCTCGGTGCCGTCTTGTTCAGTGCCCTGACCGGCCACGCGGCATTCGAGCGCCGCACCGGTGAGCAGGTGGTGGCCCAGTTCCTGCGGATCACCACTGAACCGGTGCCGGACCTGCACGGGCACGGCATCGACCAGGACGTGTCCGCGGAGATCGCCCGAGCGATGGCCGCGAACCCTCAGGATCGGCCCTCCGCCGTCGAGCTTGGTGACGAGCTGCGACGGATCGAGGGCCTCAACGGATTCCCGGTCGATGAGATGGCGTTGCACGGCGGCGGATCGAATGCACTGCCGGGAGCGCCGAACCCCATCCGCACCGTTGTTGATTCCGACGAGCGTGCTGCGGTCGTTCGCTTTTCGTCGGTCGCGGATGGCGTGCGTGGTGCGGGGAATCTTCCCGTCGAGCTGACCAGCTTTGTCGGGCGCCGTAGTGAAATCACCGAGACCAGGGAGATGCTGTCCCGCTCACCGTTGGTGACTTTGACCGGGATCGGTGGTGTCGGTAAGACGCGCCTCGCGTTGCGGGTGGCCGCGACGGTGCAACGCGATTTCGTTGACGGGGTGTGGCTGGTGGAGTTGGGTGAACTGACCGATGCGTCGCTGCTCGCCAATGTGGTGGCCGGAGCGCTAGGTCTGAGGAACTATTCGGCGCGGCCTCTGCGTGAGGCGCTCGTCGAGTTCGTGGCCGAGCGGTCACTGTTGGTGGTCCTGGACAACTGCGAGCAGGTGGTCGACGCCGTGGCGGACCTCGCCGACACGCTGCTGCGGGCTTGCCCGGGTCTGCGGATTCTCGCCACCAGCCGTGAGCTTCTGGGAATCGGTGGGGAGGAGTCGCTCCGGGTGCCGCCGCTGACGGTACCCGATCCGGACCGGCAGTCGTCGTTGTCGGGACTGCCCAGCTACGACGCGGTCATGCTGTTCGCTGAGCGCGCCGCCACGGCCGTCCCGGGGTTCGAACTGACCGAGGACAACAAGACCGCGGTGGCCCAGATCTGTCAGCGCCTGGATGGGTTGCCGTTGCCGATCGAGTTGGCTGCGGCCCGACTGCGAGCGATGTCGCCGGAGCAGATCCTGGCCCGGCTCACCGACCGATATGCGCTGCTGACCCAGGGCAGCCGGCGCGCACCATCGCGGCAGCAGACATTGCGATTGAGCATCGACTGGAGCTACGAGCTGTGCACACCGGTTGAGCAACGAGTGTGGGCCCGAGTGGCGGTGTTCTCGGGCATATTCGAGCTCGATGCCGCCGAGGTGGTATGTGGACGCGGACTGGATGCGGCCGAGCTACTCGACACGATGGCCTCGCTGGTGGACAAATCGATCCTGATCCGCGAGGAATCCGGCACTGCGGTGAGGTTCCGGCTCCTCGACACAGTGCGCGATTACGGCCGCGAGAAGCTCCACGACAAGGCCGTCTTACAGGAGCTGTGCCGACGCCACCGGGATTGGTACCAGAAGTTTGTGCTTACGGGGGAGGCCGACTGGATCAGTTCACGACAGCTCGAATGGGTCAACCGGCTCGAGCGGGAGCAACCGAATCTCCGGGAAGCCCTGGAGTTCTGCGTGTCCGACAGCCCGGATGCCGGTCTGCGGATCGCCGCGGCCCTGTTCCCGTTCTGGAGTGCCAGTGGTCTACTGAGCGAAGGACGCCGGTGGCTCGCCCGCTTCCTGGCCGGAACCACCGGGGGGGCCGAGTGTCGACCGGGCCAAGGCGTTGTACGCGGCCAGCGTGTTAGCCGAGGTCCAGGGTGATCTTCAGGCGGGCGCCGCGCTGGTGGACGAGGGACTCGCGCTCGCCGAACAGTCGACTGACGCCATGATCGAGGCCCTCGCTGTCTATTCTGACGGCATCCTGGCGATCTTCGGCGGCGAACTGGGCCGCGCGTGCTCGCGCCTGGAAGACGCACTCGACACGTTCCGCGCACGGCAGAACCTTCCGCTCCAGACCGGCGCGACGAACATGCTCGGGCTGGCCAACACCCTGCGCGGCGAGACGGAACGAGCCCTCGAGTGCTATCGGCAGGTGCTCGCGCTCTCACAGGCACGCGGTGAGGTCGTGTATCGGTCCTATGCACTGTGGGTCATGGGCGTTACGGTGTGGCGTCAGGGGGATGCAGATCGGGCGGGGGGACTGCTCGAACGGTCGTTGCGCCTGACCCGAGAGGCGAGCAACCGGCGCACCGCCGCCTCGGGCCTCGAGGCGCTGGCCTGGATCGCCGCCGGAGAGAAGAAACCACGCCGCGCGGCCGTGCTGCTGGGGTCCGCCGAGGAGTTGAGTCGGTCGGTCGGCAGCGACGCGGTCGTGTTTCCGGGGTTGCTCGTCCACCACGAGGAGTGCGAACGGACGAGTCGTCGGGCGCTCGGTGAGCGTGGATTCGCGGAGGCCAGCCGGGAGGGCCGGCGGCTGGGGTTCGATGCTGCCGTCGCTTACGCCCTCGGCGAGCGGGCCCCGGGCGCCCCGCCGGCGCCGACCGCAATGCTGCCGAAACTGACCAAACGGGAGGGGCAGGTCGCCGATCTGGTCGCTGAGGGGCTGACCAATAAGGAGATCGCAGCTCGACTCGTGATCTCGCCGCGCACCGCCCAGGGGCATGTGGAGCATGTGCTGGCCAAACTCGGCTTCACCTCCCGCGCACAGATCGCCGCGTGGGTAGTGGAACAGAATCGAACCTCGCATTGAACAACGCGCGATCCGGCGTCGCCTCGACACCGTGTCGACGCTCCTTTACAGGCGGATCAAGAAGGCGTCAGCGGCCAGCGTCGAAGAATTGTCGAGACGATGTCACCACGCGATTTACTTCCATTGCGGTCGCCGAGGCTGCACGTGCGACGGCCTCTCCCTGGGCGGGATCAATGACGTCCATCGTTCGTCCGTCGGGGAGGGAACCACTCTTCCGTCTGCGACGTGGCCGAAGAAGTCGCGCGGGTGCGTATCGACGTCACCACAGGCAGGTCGCCCATGATGTCGAAAGCTCCTTCTGGGGTGAACACAACCGCGGCGCGATGGTGGAGGTCGCTGCTTAGCGGGCTGGTGTCGGTAGGTCGACTGCGTATCGGTGGATCGAGCGCCGCTTCCACCACCTCCGCGACCAGGGTTTTAGTGTCGCGGACGTTCGTCGACAGCTGCGGCTTGAGGTGCGCCGGGCAGATGCGTGGGAAGCGCGACGCGCGCTACGTGAGCACCGGATCAGAAAGGGCGATCAAGCGGCGCTGCGGGCGGCGGTGAAAGAATCGGCGCATCTGGTCGCTGCCGAGCTCAATCCCGCGCCGACACCAGCTCAGCTGCGGAAGGCTGTCCGCGCACACGGATCACTGCGAGTCCAGGGGCGCCACGGAGCGGAATTCCCGCTGGCACAAGAAGCGCTGCAGCTGTGGACCGACGCCGCCGAGGAGGGTGACTTCGACCTCGTCAAGGGTGGCAACCGTTACTTCCGCACAAAAGAGGACGAACTGCCCATCCTTCAGCACCTGGTCGAGGAAGCACACAAAGCCGGTCTGACTCAGGTGCAGTTGCTCGACGCCGCCCAGGTCCGTGAAATCATGCCGGCCGCCACCGGCCCCTTCCTGGGTGCCATGTGGAGCCCAGTCGACGCCCAGTGCCAGTCCGAAAAAGGCACTGAACTCTACACCCGTCGCGCGGAGAAAGCTGGTGCCCAAATCGCTTTCGGCGTCAAGGTCACCAAACTTATTGAAAGCTGCGGACGCATCATCGGCGTCGACACCACCGCCGGACGAATCCAGGCCGGCGCGGTCGTCGTCGGAGCCGGTGTCTGGACCCCCTACCTGGCCAAGACTGTCGGACTCGACGTTCCGATCATGCCCGTTGTGATGTCCGAACTCGAGACCGAACCGGTCAAGCCGCTGTTCGAACAAACCATCCGTGCCTTCGGATTCGGCTCGCGCCAGCGGCGCAACGGCAACGTCGTCGTCAGCGCGGGCCTGAATGCCAAAGTTGCCCACGGAGTCTCCCTCGCCGACTTGAACGGGCTCCGGTACTGGCTAACGCGGGCCATGTCTTTCCGCAAGAACCTGAAGGTCAAGTTCGATCTCGCCCGCACCATCGAACAGCTCCGACACCGCTCGACGCTGAGCACCGACCTTATCCCGCATGTCTCTCCCGAACCCACCTGTGACCGCAAGGTAGTCCATTCGGCCCTCGGCCGACTGTCCACCGTCATCCCTGAACTACAGGGCGCGAAAGCCACCCGCTACTGGGGTGGCCTTGTCGACATGACCCCGGACGGCCTGCCGATCATCGACGGCCACGTCGGACCCGAAGGCCTCCCCCTGATCACGGGCCTGGCCGGCCACGGGTTCACCCTCGGACCCGTCCTCGGTGAAATCGCCTCGGACCTGCCCCTCGACGGAGCCACCAAACGCGACATCGAGTCTTTCCGGCTCGCGCGTTACCAGGGCAAGGTCGACCAGCCCGAAATGATGATCTGACGCAATTGCGGCAACTCGATTCCCGAGACGACGCACGACGCGCCGACCAAACGGAATGACGCGAACCGAGCGCCTGCGCTGTAACCCGATCACCAGCGCACACGCTCACTTGACGGACGCTCCATGGTGGTGTCAACGAGGCCACCACTATGGAGCGTCTCACCAGACGAAATTCTGGTACCCCGCCACAGCGGACGGAAACGTAGAAGAAGAATGAGAATCGGAGTCGCACTACTACCCGAGATGGACTGGCCCGCAGACCTGTCGCGGTGGAAAAGAATCGAGGACTATGGCTTCGACCACGCCTGGACCCTCGACCACTTGGCATGGCGCAGCCTGGCCGACTCCCCGTGGATCGCGACGATTCCCACTCTCGTCGCGGCAGCACTGAACACCGAGACGGTTCGATTGGGCACCTTCGTCTCCTCGCCCAACTTCCGCCACCCCGTGCCATTGTCCAAAGAGCTGATCACCCTCGATGTGATGTCCGGCGGCCGAATCACCGTCGGCCTGGGCGCCGGCGCAACCGGTTTCGACGCCACTGTGCTCGGCAAACCGGCATTGACCCCACGGCAGGCGTCGGGCCGGTTTCACGAGTTCGTCACCCTCCTCGACGAGATACTCCGACAACGAATAACGACCCGACATGGCGAGTGGTTCACCGCGATCGAGGCGCGCAATGCTCCCGGCCCCCCTCCAGCATCCGCGGCCGCCCTTCGTGATCGCAGCCAAAGGTCCCAGGGGGATGAAGCTGGCACTTACCCAAGGAGAAGGGTGGGTGACGCTCGGACTAGCCGACCGCGAGTGCTCCGCGGAGGACTGGTGGTCCGGTGTCGCACACGCGGTCGAACGCTTCGAGATCTTCGCATCGAAAATGGGAACACCATCGACCTCGTTTGGCCGATACCTGGACATGGAATCCCGTGCGAGCGCCACCACCTCGCTCGAACAGTTCCGCGACGATGTCGGCAGGGCGGCCGCGCTCGGCTTCACTGACATCGTGACGGCATGGCCGCGCAGCGACGAACCCTTCCGCGGCGACGAACGGCTACTCGAGGAGCTCGCTGGTCAGCTCGAAAGCACTCGCCGGGGAACATTAAAGATGTTTCGGTAATAGGGTGTGTCGTTGCGCGTGATTCGCACCGTGCTGCTTGATCATTGATGAATGGCAGGGAAGGAAACCGGGTCGGGCGAGAGCGCGGATGCCCGGAAAGTCAAGCAGCG
>NZ_JAAOQS010000183.1:0-9895 GCF_011603105.1 Rhodococcus sp. A14
CCGTGGAATTCCCCGGCATCCCGGACGGCACCTTCTCCCCCACCACCGCCATCCTGATCAGCGGCGCAACCGAAATCGTCCTCATCGACGCGCTCTACCTCAAAGACGACGTCCAAGACCTCGGCGACCTGATCGAACGCACCGGCAAGAAACTCACCACGATCTACATCACCCACGACCACCAGGACCACTACCTGGGCATCGGACCGCTCAAGGAGCGGTTCCCGGACGTCACATGCGTGGCATTGCCGCACGTGATCGAGTCCATGAAAGAAACCATGGACATTCAGACCATGCAGTGGAATTTGCTGTTCGGCGACGCCTGCATCCCGGCCGGTCCGCTTCCGGAACCCCTCGACGGCCACACCCTCTACGTCGACGGCTCCCCGCTGAACATCGTCGAAGTCACACAAGCCGACGTCCACCCCACCACCATCGTGCACATCCCCGAGATCGACACCGTCATCGCCGGCGACTCCATCTACAACGAGATCTACCCCATGCTCGGCCTGTCCACCCCCGCCGAATGGCAGGACTGGCTCGACACCATCGACGTCGTGGAAAAGCTTCAGCCGAAGATGATCGTCTGCGGACACCGCAGGCCCGACGGCGACGACTACGCCGTCGAGACCATGATCGCCCAGACCCGTTCCTACATCCAAGACTTCATCGCCGCCTTCCCCACCGCGAAAGACGCCGACGACCTCGTCGCCACCATGTCCGCGAAATACCCCAACCACGCCAACCTCTGGACCCTGCAATTCTCCGCCATCAACGCGATCGCAGCCCGCGACGGCGCGCAATAACACAGAACAGACACACCGCGCCGTGACCCGGCCGGCCACGCCCGTCGGTCGTGGCCACACCAAGACCGTCCGCTTCCCACCGCGCCCCGACCCGATAGGTACGCCATGCATTTCGCTTCCCTGCCCGACCACCGCGCCGATCTGGACCCGCATGGGCCGGCGATCTCCGACGGGCGGCAGTCGCTAACCAACGCCGAGCTGCTCATTCGCGTACGGGCGGCCGCACATCACCTGGACGACCTCGGGATAGGCGTCGGCGATGTCGTCGCCGTGAAACTGACCAACCGTCTCGAGTTCGTCGTGCTCCTCTTCGCGGCCTGGCGGATTGGCGCCACCGTCACACCGGTCAATCCCAGCATGACCGATATCGAAGTCGAACGGCAACTACGCGACTCCCATGCACGCCTGCTGGTCATCGAGGACGACTCGACCACACCGGACACCCCTACACTCAGCGCCGACACCCTCCACACCGACCCCGCAGGTTTCGATCCGGCACCGATTCTGGACCCGGCCGCGCTCTCGCTACTCGTCTACACCAGCGGCACGACCGGCACACCCAAGGGCGTCATGCTCGACCACAGCAACATCGAGGCCATGGCCGAAATGATGGGCGTGGCATTGGCGCTGGGGCCAACGGACCGCTCCCTGCTGATCTTGCCGCTCTTCCACGTCAACGGCATCATCGTCAGCATCCTCTCACCACTACTCGCCGGCGGCAGCGCCGTTATCGTCGGCCGGTTCGACCCCAAAACCTTCTTCGACCTCGTTGAACGTGAACGTCCCACCTACTTCAGCGCGGTACCCACGATCTACAACATGCTCGCCGCGCTCCCCCCCGAACTGGTCCCCGACACCACGTCCCTGCGATTCGGGGCATGCGGAGCCGCACCCGCCTCAGACGTATTACTGACCCGGTTCGAAACACGCTACGGATTCCCGCTCATCGAGGGCTACGGGCTGTCCGAAGGAACCTGTGTCTCCACCTGCAACCCCGTCCACGGTCCCCGCCGCGCCGGCAGCGTCGGACTCCCCCTCATCGGTCAGGAAATCCGGATCGTCGACGACAACGGCACCGAACTGGCCGATGGCGAGGACGGTGAGGTCATCGTCCGAGGCCCCAACATCATGCGTGGCTACCTCGGCCGTCCCGAAGAAACAGCACGCACCCTCGTCGACGGCTGGCTCCACACCGGCGATGTCGGCCACTTCGACGCCGACGGCTACCTTGTCCTCGTCGGACGGTCGAAAGACATGATCATCCGCGGCGGAGAGAACATCTACCCCAAAGAAATCGAAGATGTCCTGACCACAGACCCCTCGGTCCTCGAAGCCGCCGTGATCGGTGTCCCGGACGAGAAATGGGGCGAGATCGTCGTGGCCTACGTCCAACCACGACCAGGCTTCACCATTGACATCACAGCACTGACCACACTCTGCGAAGAACACCTCACCGGCTACAAACGACCCACCGCGTACATCATCAAAGCCATCCCCAAAAACGCCGTCGGCAAAATCGATAAACCCACCCTACGAAACACGCACGCCGAAGTCAGCACCGCCCGCAGTGGTAGTTGAGGGAGCGGTGGGGTGCAAGAGAGACCGCGTTGAGCGGGACTGAAAATTCACCGAGACAAATTCTGTCTCGGTGCCGATCCAGACACTCACGCACCCCGCTCCAGCCAGGCTGCACGACCTTAACCAAGCGGTCGGAGCGTAAGCACTACCGCGTTGTTTCTTCAGGCTGGATGTATCGCCGCTGAGATTGTGAGGAGCCCGATCGATGAAGCTAGCTCTCTACCTCCCGAACTTCCGCGACCACGTGACACTGCATGAGCTCGAGGATCTCACCGCCCTCGCTGAGGACCTCGATTTCGATTCGGTGTGGACGCTCGACCGGATTGTTGTCCCCGAGACCTCCGACCGGGCGGAGCTTCAATACCCGTTCGGCATGATGACCGACCTGCCTAACAGCGTGCCGGTCATCTCGCGGGGCAAGTGGTTTCAAGGAATGGCTCTGATTCCATGGTTGGCCGCGAAGACTCGGAAGGTGCGGATCGGCATGAGCATCATCGACACCCCGTACCGTTCCCCGGGGGTTCTCGCCGCTGAACTCGCCACCCAGGACCACCTGTCGAATGGCAGGCTCAACGTCGGGGTCGGGGCGGGCTGGATGCCCGAGGAGTTTGCGGCCGCCAGCGTCCCGCACCTGTTTCCCCGCCGACACGGGCATGTGCGCGAGACGATTGAAATCATGCAGGGCATCTGGTCGAACGAGTTGTTCGAGTACCACGGCGAATTCGCCGATTTCCCTCTTTCAGGCTTCGGCCACAAGCCGATCCAGAAACCCGGCCCGCCGATCTACTTCTCAGGCCTCAAGGACCCCAGGCGCTCGGCAAAACGGATCGCGAAGTACGGACTGCAGGGCTGGATCGGCATCCAGGACTCCCCCGAAGACATCAAGCGATGGAAGGGTGAGATGAAGCGTGAGCTGGACGCACTCGGCCGGGACTTCCCCGAGGGCTTCGACATGTGCAGCATGATCTGGTTCGTCATCACCGACGAGCCGATCGATCAGAGCCCGGCGGGCAAGGCCACGAACTTGCTCGCGGGTACGGCTCAACAAATTGAGGACAGGCTCAAGAGCTACAAGGAGGCCGGCTTGACAATGCCGCTTCTGTGGCCGCCATTCAGGGACGTACCGACCTCGAAGACCATGGACGACCTCAAGCGTCTGACCGAGGAAATCATGCCCAAGGTCAACGCAAGTTGAGCTGTGGATCATTGACGGCTACAGAGATTAACGGAGCGCGAATGGTGCAGCGCTGAACCTGAGGCCCTGCAACGACCAACGGAGGAGCGGTTCGCCGATCAGGGGACCGCTCCTCGCTCATCAGCCTCAATCTTGCATGCCTCTGAGGTGTCGCTTTGATCAGAGCCGCATTGGGTATTTCGGGCGTGGATTCGGTACTCGGCAACGAGCGCTCGCCCGACGCGGTCGGGTGGTCGCCGGTGTCAGGGTCCCGAAAGTTGATTCCTTTCGTCTACATGGTCGGATTGATGCTGGTCAGGGGTCGGGTATCGCGTTGAGACGAGCCAGCGCGGTGATCACCAAGTCGATCCAGGGCGCGTGGGCAGACAACCACAGATACACCTTGCGTGCGTGGCGGGCGATGCGCGCGTCGATCGCGACTCCCCCAGGCACTGATATAGATCGGGTTAGACCTTCACAAGCACCTCCGGAGGTGTCACGAAGGAAGTGAACATCAAACACTTTCCTCGGAGGATCGGGGACGTGGCCGCGTCGCCCGATGCTCGTGACACCCCCGGAGGTGCGCTCGTGTCTGTGCACGTTGTCCCAGCCACATCATCCACCATCGTCGTCGCCATCGATGTCGGCAAGAACGTCGCTGCCATCTCCGCGACCGATTCGTCCCGTCGTCGTGTACTCCCACCGACTCATGTCGCGTTGACCCGGTCGGGTCTGGATTCCGTCGTCACGCGGATCCAGTCCGCCTCCGATGCATCAATCCAGGTCAGGGTCGGCGTCGAAGCCGCCGGCCACTATCATCAGCCGGTCCTGGGTTACACCTGGCCCTCCGGCTGGGAACTTGTGGAGGTCAACCCGGCACGAGTGGCTGAGCAACGGAAGATCTTCGGTCGGCGCCGGGTGAAGACCGACGCGATCGACCTCGACGCCCTCACCGAACTGCTGCTAGCAGGACAGGGCATCCCGGTCATCAGTCGCAGCGACGTGTGCGCCGAGCTGAGCGCCTGGTCCGCGCACCGGTCCCGCCGCGTCCTGACGCACACGGCCACGATGATCCAGCTCACCACCCAGCTCGACCGCGCGTTCCCCGGTGTCGGCACCGTCATCTCGGACCTGTTCGGCACCGGGATCGGCCGTCTGGTCATCGCCGAATTCACCGACCCGACGCATCTGACAAAGCTCGGGACCAAAGGGTTGATCGCTTTCGCCGCCGACCACGGATTGCGGCTCGAACACCCACGGGCGGAGCGTCTGGTCGCAGCCGCCGCCGATGCTTTACCGACTCCCCATGCAGCGTTGGCGCGACAGGTGATCGCCAGGGATCGGATTCTGTTGGCCGACTTGGAAGCCCAGATCACCGAAGCGACAGCACGGATCGCGGAACTGATCCCGGCCAGCCCGTTCGCGACGTTGATGTCGGTGCCCGGATGGGGACCGGCGCGTATCGGTAATTATGCAGGGGCTCTCGGTGATCCGGAACGATGGGCGGGGCCGGCCCAGATCTACCGAGCCTCTGGATTGGTGCCAGCCCAGTATGAATCCGCCGGCAAGCGTCGAGACGGACACATCAGCAGAGAAGGGAGCGTACCGCTGCGCCGTGCCCTGATCGAACTCGGTTTCGGCTTGCGTCACAACGAGCCAGCGGCGAAGCGGTACGCAGCGGACTTGAAGCTGCGCGGCAAGCCGAACAGGGTCATCGGGTGCGCGTTGGCGCACCGCGCCAACCGAATCGCCTACGCCCTGGTGCGGGACCGGGCCACATTCGACCCGGGCTACTGGCGGCGAGAGGAGTCCTGACCACCAACCCGACCCCCGAGGATCTTCCGCTCGGCCACGAACGGTGGAACGCTGGAGGGTGACGAAGGACCGGAATCGATGCCGCAAGCACTGTGGCGGACCCTCGGACGAGGGCCACGCCGTACGAAGCCTGGCACCCGGCCCTTCGCCTTTCGCCGCAGCCCGCACATCGCCGGATGACCCACTCATCTCCGAGTGAGGTCGCATACGTCAGCACGGGCGCTGGACACCCCCGTTTAACAGCACGACCACCGGTCGGCCCAGGCCGCACACCAATACGCTCGCATTTCGACCGAGCGGCGTGAAGTCATGCCAGAGCCCCGCTTGACAACACCTATAGCCGGCTTCGTGCAGGGCGGCGCCCCCAGGCGTAGTCGTAGCCGTTTCGGCTCCCATCGACTGGCCGGGTGGTCGGTGTGAGCGCAAGCATCTGCATCCATGCGGTGACCTCGACGGCGAGGGCGACGACGGCGCGCCAGATCCGATTCTGATCGAAATCCTGCAACGGAAGATTTTCCAGGCCGGTGTCTTTCAGGATGCGGATCCGGTCTTCGCACCGTGCCCAGCCGGCAGATCGAGCAACCCGGTTACTTCCGCGATCCAGGCGCCGTCGCCGGGTCGCCCGTCCGCGGTGTGGGTGGGATCCAGGCCCGCTCGGGAAGTGCTTCGATCGCAGCGACGATGGAGTCGGTCAGACCGAATCCGATCGAGTACGACAACTTCTGCGTGGTCAGGTAGTCGGTGAGGGCATGGGTGCCGCCGGTCCCGACCGCGGTCGATCAGCACCTTGCTGCCGACCCGCCCACCTTTGGCTGTGAACGGCGAGTCACTAAGTGCCGGATGACCTCGATGTGGTCGGCGGCGGTGTTGGAGCCGGTGTTCCCCGGTCGCAGCATCATCGCCAACGACTCTCCCGTGCCGTCCGGTCCGTGGTCGACGAACGCGCACAGCGGGTAAAACCGAAGCCACTTTGTAGGTGGCGGCAGGCCATTTCCTTCTCCGAGTGCGCGGTCACCAAGGTCGCGACGATTTCGATGATCAGCGGCCGTCCTGCGTCGATCTCATGGTCGAGCGCCCGCTCGCCAGCGGCGATCCGTTGGCTGTCGAACGGGCGGAGTCTATAGCCGCCGACGCTTTCGGAGCGACAGCGGCCAATGCGTCAATCAGTCTCGAGACGGTGGGATCGGATGCCACCCGGCCGAAGATTGCGGGTTCTGCCCGCAGCAGCGCGATATCGGCCGGCAGTCGCCGCCCAGGGCGAGTGCCATCTCAGATCGGCGATGATCTTGCCCGGATCGTGGGAGGTCATTGGTTTTCGCCAGGGTGCGAGCGCACTCGAGAACGCAGTGGTCAAACCAACACCCAGCCCCGCCGAAATCGGCGTGAAAGCCCGAGGTCAGGTCAAGCCACCGCGCGGACTATTCACCTTGGCCGGGAACGTCAACCGCTGGCGAAAGTCGCCGCTGTCCCCGGCCCTTAACCTCCCACGGACTGAAACGCATTGTGGGCCAGTAGTTCACCGATACGGTGTACCACGATATAGCGTCACCGACTCCGCGAGGGCGGACTCGCTGCACCCAGCGCAGCAGCTGATCGTGTCCGACACCGCCCCGCCGATCAGATCCTGGCCGCCAGTTCCGTGCCCTCCCGAATGGCACGTTTGGCGTCCAGTTCGCCCGCGACCGCTGCCCCGCCGATGAGATGGGTTGATACCCCCCGGCTCAGCAGCTCGTCGTGAATACCGCGCTCGGACAGCTGGCCGGCGCACACGACCACCGTGTCCACGGCCAAGGTTTCGGCGCGGCCATTCACGGTGATGTGCAGACCGTCGTCGTCGATGGACTCGTAGGTCACCCCGGACATCATTCGGACGCCGCGCGACCCGACGTGTGTCCGGTGGATCCAGCCCGTGGTCAACCCGAGGCCCGCACCCATTTTGTCCTGCTTGCGCTGCAGCAGGTAAACCTCTCGTGCGGACCCGGCCGGGACCGGCGAACGAACTCCACCCGGCACGTGCGGATCGACGTCCACCCCCCAGTGCCGGAAGAACTCCTCGAGGCGGTCGGCATCGGGGGTCTCCTCACCCGTAACGAACGTGGCGACATCGAATCCGATGCCACCGGCACCGATGATGGCCACCCGCGCGCCGACCGGTGCCGTACCGCGGAGCACATCGACATAGCTGACCACCGATGGATGCGAGGCACCGACGATCGATATCTCGCGCGGCTTCACCCCGGTCGCGATGACAATCTCGTCGAAATCCTCCGCGATCAGCAGTTCGGCGAAGGCCTGGGTCTTCAGCCGGATCGAGACGCCCGCCTCCTCCAGCTCGCCCTCGTAGTACCGGATCGTCTCGCGATACTCCGACTTGCCCGGAATACGCCAGGCCAGATCGAACTGTCCGCCGAGCGTCGGCCGGCTTTCGAACAACGTCACCTGGTGACCACGCCGCCCGGCGAAGGCGCTGAATGCCATCCCCGCCATCCCGGCGCCCACCACGCCGATGCGTTTGCGCGCTCGCGGCGGGGTGGCCATCAGGGTGAGCTCGTGGCCCGCGCGCGGATTCACCAGGCAGGTCGTGGTTTTTTCGGCCAAAGTATGATCGATGCACGCCTGATTGCACGCGATGCAGGCGTTGATCCGGTGCGCACGCCCGGTGCGCGCCTTGTTCACGAACTCCGGATCCGCCAGCAGCGGACGCGCCATCGATATCAGGTCCGCGGCACCGCTGCCGAGAATCTGCTCGGCAAGCTCCGGGGTGTTGATCCGATTGCTCGCGACGACCGGAATGCTCACGGCAGCACGGATTTTCGCGGAGTAGTCCCGGAACGCTCCCGGGGGGACCGGCGAGGCGATGGTCGGGACGCTCGATTCATGCCAACCGATTCCCGTGCTCAGCATCGACACTCCGGCCCGCTCGAGTTCGCGGGCCAATTCGATCGTCTCGGCGAAGGTGGAACCGTCCGGAACCAGATCGGTGAGGGAGATCCGGAAGGAGATCAAGAAGTCCTCGCCAATGGCTCGGCGGGTGCGGCGCACGATCTCGAGCGCGAAGCGGGACCTGTTCTCGAAGTCGCCACCCCATTCGTCGAGCCGGAGATTGGTACGGGGCGCGAGGAATTCGTTGATCAGATAGCCCTCGGATCCCATAATCTCGACACCGTCGTAACCGGCGTTCTGCGCCAGCACAGCCGCCGCTGCGAAGTCGTCGATGGTCTCTACGATCTCGACCGGGTCCATCTCACGCGGAACGAAACGATTGATGGGCGCTCGCACGGAACTCGGCGCCACTAAATCGGGATGCTTCGCATAGCGACCGAAATGCAGCAGCTGCAGAATGATTCGACTGCCAGCGTCTTGCACCGAGCGCGTCACCAGCTGGTGCTGCCGCACGTCCTCGGCTGTGGACATTGTCGCACCCACCTCAAAGGGCCTGCCGGCATAGTTCGGAGAAACGCCACCTGTGACGATGAGTCCGACGCCGCCCCGTGCGCGCTCGGCATAGAACGCGGCCATCGCCTCGAATCCATTTTCGGCTTCCTCCAAGCCCAGATGCATAGAGCCCATCACCACCCGATTCGGCAGGGTCAACGGCCCCACCTGCAGCGGTTCGAACAGTCTGCGGAAGGCGGTCATCGATCTCGTCCTTTTGCTAGCGGCTATGCGATGTCTCGCTGGGAAGACTAGCTTTTGTGCAACTTGTTGCACAAGTGGTGCGAGGCAGCGCATGAGTAAAGTTGGCGGCGCAATATGTCACACGAGCATCAACGGAGGTCCGCAATCGATGTCGCTGAGGTGCGCGATCCTGACGGCGCTCGTGGAGCGCCCTTCCACAGGCAAGGAGCTGACACGACGCTTCGACTCGTCCATCGGCTACTTCTGGCATGCCACCCACCAGCAGATTTATCGTGAACTCGGGAACATGACCGGTGACGGTCTCATCCAGCCGCATGTGAGCCAGGTGAAAGGTAGGGGCGCACCTCGCACATACGAGATCACCGAAACAGGTGTGCGATATCTACGAGAATGGGTTGGCACCGGGCAAGAGCCGGTGCCCCTCAGGGATCCGCTCCTCGTACGCATGCGCGCCGCCGCCGTGCTCGGTGACATCGACCTGACCGACGACATTCAACAGCATTTGGACTATCACCGGTCCCTTCTCCAGACGTACCGCGATATCGAGAATCGCGACTTCAACGGCCCACTCACGACGCGCCGACAACGACTCCAGCACCTGATCCTGCAGGCAGGCATCGACAGTGAACTGTCCTGGACCGAATGGTGCGCGAAGGCGGCAGAGAAACTGGCGACTGAGCGGGCCGAGCGGCATCGTCGCTGATCCTGACCGACGCCGCGGATCGGTTGCCCGCTTCTGCACTGATGTTGGCGCACCGGTACCAGTGACGGGCGCGCTCGTTCTATCAGAGCCCGCTCACCGGTTCCTAGGTTGGCAGTGTCCGACACACAACCCGGCGTGAAGAGGAAAAGCACATGAATCGCGAAGACATCGAATTCCAGG
>NZ_JAAOQS010000184.1:0-9671 GCF_011603105.1 Rhodococcus sp. A14
CGCGACGAGTTCTACGCCCGCCCCACCGAACCGCTGAGCAGGTGGGACGACGGGTTCGTCGCGGGCCGCGATCTACTCGCCGGCGGCACCTGGATGGGAATCGCCGACTCCCTGCGATTTGCGGCCGTCACCAACGTCCGCAACGGCGCACCCTCGACCGGGGCACGGTCGCGTGGGGCCCTGCCCGTCGACTACCTCCGCGGTCGGCTGTCCCCCGCCGACTACGCCGCGCAGGTGGCCGCGACGGGCGCCGAGTACGGCAGCTTCAACCTGCTCGTCGGCGACCCCGCGGAACTGTGGTGGGCCACCAACCGGCCCCACGGTCGGCGGCAGCGAGTGGAACCCGGCGTCCACGGCCTGTCCAACGCCGAACTCGACACGCCCTGGCCGAAGGTGACCGGCGGCAAGCAGGCGTTCGGCGCTGCACTCGCCGCCGACGACGGCAACCTCGATGCGGATCCGGGGGCATACTTCGACGTGCTCGCCGACAGCGACCCCGCATCGTGGGAGGCGCTGCCCGACACGGGCATCGAACCCGAACTCGAACGCGCCCTGTCGTCCCGGTTCATTCACTACGGCGACTACGGGACGCGGGCGTCGACACTGCTGCGGGTCCGGCCGGACGGCACCTTCGACATCACCGAACGACGGTTCGACGAGAACGGCCGCACCGGCGAGGTCCACTACCCCGCACGTGAGTGACAAAGTGTGCTCCCGCACGCTTTGCCACTCACGTCAGGTGAGGGAGGAACGGATGACGCCCGCCGTCTGATCGAGCGCGATCCGGCTCGGCGACTTCGGCATTCCGCGCAGCCCGAACCCGTCACCGGCCGTGCGGGGAACGACGTGCAGGTGGACGTGGAAGACCTCCTGGCCGGCGGCGATCCCGTCGGCCAGGAACAGGTTGACGCCCTGAGCCCGCATCGGCCCGTGGCGCAGCGCGGTCGCGATGCGCTGCCCCACCGCGAACACCGCCGCTCCGTCACCCGGGTCGAGGTCGGCGAGCCCGGTCGCGTGCCGCTTCGGGACCACCAGCAGGTGTCCGGAGGTCCACGGCCGGATGTCCATGAACGCCATCACGTCGTCGTCCTCGTGCACGACGCTGGCGTCGGATCGGCCCGACACGATCTCGCAGAAAATGCAGTTCACGGGTTAGGCACCTCCGGTGCTTGTGCGCCTTTTCGGTAGCCCCCGCTACCAAAAAGGCGCACGGGCGCTACGCGCCTACAGGATCGGGGACGGCTGGTAGGCGGCTGCCTCGGGGTTGGCATCGACGAGCTTCTGCACCTGCGCGACGACCGTGGCGACCTGGGACTCGGCGGCACCGATGAACGCCTTCTTGTCGGCGAGGGCCTCGTCGAGGGCGGCCCGGTCGAGGGGCAGGCGGTCGTCGGCGGCCAGTCGGTCGAGGAGGTCGGGTTCCTTGCCTTCTTCGCGCATCGCCAGCGCGACAGCGACGGCGTGTTCCTTGATGACCTCGTGCGCCGTCTCCCGGCCCACACCGGCCCGCACCAGGGCCATCAGGACCTTGGTCGTGGCGAGGAACGGCAGGTACCGGGTGAGTTCCTTCTCGATGACGGCGGGGTAGGCGCCGAATTCGGCGAGCACCGTCAGGAACGTCTCGATCAGTCCGTCGATCGCGAAGAACGCGTCCGGCAGCGCGACGCGGCGCACCACCGAGCAGAACACGTCGCCCTCGTTCCACTGCGCGCCCGCGAGCTCGGCGGCCATGGACGCGTACCCGCGCAGCACGACCTGCAGTCCGTTGACGCGCTCGCAGGAACGGGTGTTCATCTTGTGCGGCATCGCGGACGACCCGACCTGGCCGGGCTGGAAGCCCTCGGTGACCAGTTCGTGGCCGGCCATCAGGCGGATGGTGTGCGCGAACGACGACGGCCCGGCCGCCACCTGAACCAGCGCGGACAGCACGTCGTGGTCCAGCGACCGCGGGTACACCTGACCGACGCTCGTGAACACGTGGGAGAAGCCGAGGTGCTCGGCGACCTTCTGCTCGAGCGCCTCCAGCTTGGACGCGTCGCCGTCGAGGAGGTCGAGCATGTCCTGCGCTGTGCCCATGGGGCCCTTGATGCCACGCAGCGGGTAGCGGTCGATCAGCTCGCGCAGCCGGGTGAGCGCGACGAGCAGTTCGTCGGCCGCCGACGCGAACCGCTTGCCCAGTGTGGTGGCCTGCGCCGCGACGTTGTGCGACCGGCCGGCCATGACGAGGCTGCCGTACTCGGCGGCCCGCTCGGCCAGCCGGGCGGCGACCGCGACACCGTGCGCGTGCACGTGCTCGAGCGACCGCAGGATCTGCAGCTGCTCGACGTTCTCGGTGAGGTCGCGGCTGGTCAGACCCTTGTGAACCTGCTCGTGCCCGGCGAGGGCGTTGAACTCCTCGATGCGGGCCTTCACGTCGTGGCGCGTGACGCGCTCACGGTCGGCGATGGAGTCGAGGTCCACCTGCTCGAGCACCCGCTCGTAGTCGGCGAGCGCCTCGGCCGGCACGTCGATCCCGAGTTCCGCCTGGGCACGCAGCACGGCGAGCCACAGCTGACGCTCGAGGACGATCTTGTGCTCGGGCGACCACAACTCGACGAGTTCGGGGCTGGCGTAACGGTTGGCAAGGACGTTCGGGATGCGGCTCACGAGTCCTCAGTTTACGGCGGTGCTACAGCTCGACGTGGTCCGGCCGGTCCAGGGCGGGCGCGACGACGTCGACGACGTCGAGCAGCATGGCCCGGGCGAGGGCCCGCAGGTCGGGGTCGTGTTCGCCGAGCGCGGTCACCAGGGCTCCGTCGACGACGGCGACGAGCCGCCGGAGTTGCTCCTGCCGGACGTCGCGGTCGGAGCGTCGCAGGGCCTCGGTGAGTACGTCGTCGAGTTGTGCGCGCAACCGCAACTGGACCTCACGCAGTTCGGGGCGACGCGCGCAGGCCGTGAACCGCTCGTACCGGGAGATCAGCCTCTCGCGACAGTCCTCACTGATCAGAGCCGGTCCGACGAGTAGGTCGAGGAGGAGGTCGACGGTGGATTCGCGACCGCGGCGCCGGTGCGTGACGTCGTCGACGCGGCCGCGCATGACCGCGAGATCACGGTTGCCGTTGCATTCGACGGCCTTCGCGATCAGGTCGTCCAGCGACTCGAAATAGTAGGTGGTCGACGCGAGAGGAAGGTCGGCCCGGGTGGCCACCGAGCGGTGCCGGACCGCGTCGAATCCGCCCTCGAGCAACAGATCGGCGGCAGCCTCGACCAGCGCCTGTCGGCGCCGTTCGCCCTTCGGAGTTGCCGCAGATGACACCAATTCATCCTGCCAGCCGCGGGTGCCGCACCAGGGCAAATTGGACGACAGACCGCGAAGTATGTGGGCTGCGGAGGCCACCCGCGGGGCGTCGGGACCACGCGGGTGTCCGTGCGGATGCTGGCCCTGGGATGTGCGGTGACCGCGCCGATGGGCCTGGTGTCGGCGTGCGGATCCCGGGGTGGCTCCGCACCGGATCCGGACCCTCGTCCGCGGCCACGTACACCGCCGCGGCGTGCCCGTCCCCGAACGTCCCCGGGGTGCCGCAACTCGATCTCGGACCCGGCTTCAGCTGCGGCACCCTGACCGTGCCGGAGGACCGATCGCGTCCGGACGGACGACGGATCGACCTGGCCGTGACGCGACTGGCTGCCACGTCTCCGACCCCGCGACCCGACCCGCTCGACGTCCAGGCCACCCGATCGTGCCGCGACCGGACGGCCGGTGGCGGCTACGACCTGGGCGCGTACGACACCACCGCGAACGCCGCCGACGTCGCGGATCTGCGGGTGGCGCTCGGCCTCGACGAGTGGAACATCTACGGCGTCTCGTACGGCACCCACCTCGCGCTGACACTGCTCCGCGACCACCCGGACGGCATCCGCAGCGTCGTGCTGGACTCGGTCGTACCGACGCAGAGCAACATCATCGAGGGCTTCTGGCCGGGCGCCGCCGAGGGATACCGCGCACTGTTCGACGCGTGCGCCGCTCAGCCGGCATGCGCCGCCGCCTACCCCGGGCTGCAGGACGAATTCACCGGGACCGTGAACCGGCTGGCCGCCTCGCCGCTGACCGTCGGCCTGTCCGGCAGGCGCGTCGTCCTCGACGGGTACACGTTCACGAATCTGGTGATCCAGCAGAGTCTGGCGCCGGGGAACTACGCAGGGCTTCCCGCGCTCATCCACTCGACCGCCACCGGCGACGGCGTCCCGGCCGCCACCCGCGCTGCTCGGCACGGTGACACCGCCGGGCCTCATCGGCTACGGGCTGACGTTCGGGGTGGGCGGTGAGCGGACGGCGTTCACCGACCGTGAGCGGGTTGCCGCCACCGCGAAGCGGGTGCTCCCGGACTTCCCGGACCCCGTGCTGTCGCTGGTGCCGCAGGCGGCCCGGATCTTCGACGACTGCGACGTCTGGGACGTGCCCGCGTCCGACGCCCGCGTGCACGAGCCCACGGCGAGCGACGTGCCGGCCCTGCTCCTCACCGGTTCACTCGACGCCGTCACCCCGCCGTCGCAGGCGCGGACCGCGGCCGAAACCCTGTCGCGGTCCGAGGTCCTCGAGTTCCCCGGGCTCGGTCACGACGTACTGCAGTCCTCGGATTGTGCCCCGGCCGTCACGGTCGGCTTCCTCGAGAACCCAGCCGGCGGCTACCACACGAGTTGCCTCGCGCGGGTGCAGATGCCGGTCTTCACGACCGGATGAGCACCGGGGGTCGGCCGGCGAGGCGACGGAGCCGCAGGGCGATCGTCACCAGCGCGGGGAACGTCACGGCGAGAAGGGTGAACCGCTGGAGAAGCCCGGCGACATCGTGCAGTGGGGCATCCTCCGGCATCGCGAACCGGCCCAGCATCACGAAGCACCCCAGTCCGACCACCCCGACGACCCCGACGTACCGCGCCAGGCCGCGCCACCGCGGATCGGCGGCGAACCGGCGCGACAGCATCACCAGGGCGAGGGCACTACAGGAGAAGAACGTGATCCCCGAGATCACATGGTGGCCAGGGTCGTAGGGCTCCCCGGCCGGATCCTCACGCAACGGGAACACGGCGGCGAGGATCAGCCCCACCGCTGCCACGCCGAGCAGGGCCGGCCCCGCCCAGCCGAAGCGTGTCGCCGCGATGCCGCGGTGCAGTCCGGCCGCGAAGATCAGCAGTAGCTCGGCGAAGGCCAGGAAATTCAGCTGCTGGATCCACCCGCTCGGGTCCGCCTCGAGGGCGCTGATCGGGTCGGCGATCGGGCTGTAGTCGTCCCGGAGGACTGCCTCCTGGGCGACGAACCCCGCGGTGAACACCAGCGGTCCCGCTGCGCCCGCACGGGCGGCCCACCGCTGGAAGTCGGGGCGCGACACGAGAACTGACGTGGTGACCATGCCATCGACGCTAGAGCGACGCCACCGCCCAGGCATCGGAAAATTCACCCATCTCGCCCCGGGCGGAACATGGGTCGTTCTACCCACTGCGGTCAGTTGTCGGGAACGACGGCTCCTGTCGACGCGTCGACGTTCACGTCGTAATCCCAGCCCTTGGCGTCGCGGATATGGATGTGCCACACCGTCTTACCGTCCCGTTGTTGCTCCTCGGCGTTCGCGACCGTTCCGCCCGGGACTGTCGCGACAGCGATCTGCTCAGCCTGCTGCTGGGTCACCGCTCCGCCGGCGGGAGGAGCGGGTGCGGGTGCAGCTGTGGTCTCCCCGTCCCTGCTCTCGGGGACCACCGCGCCGGTCGCCGCATCGACGTCGACGTCGTAGTCGTAGCCCCGTGTGTCGCGGATGTGGACATGCCACATCGTCTTTCCATCCCGTTGCTGTTCCTCGGAGTTCGAGACGGTGCCGCCCGGGACTGCCCCGACAGCGATCTGCTCCGCCTGCTGCTTGGTGACCGCCGACGCCACCGCCGTGCCCGTGGTTGTCGGCGCCGCCGTCGTGGCCGTGGCCGACGCCGTGGCACTGGCAGATGTCGACGAGGTGTCACTGCTGTCGGAACCGCATCCACCCAGCACCAGCGCGGACGCCGCGACAACCGGGATCAGGCTCGCACATCGCACAATTCTGGTGGTCATCGTGGCTCCTCGATCGCTCGACGGCGTGGACCTGCCTGTCAGAGTACGGGAGCGACAACCGACCTCGCGGTAGTTTTCCGCAGTTCTCGCCGGTCCGAGTCAGCGCGTCACCACGCTCGGCACGACCGCCTGCCGAAGCCCCGACGGGCCAGCACGAGCCAGACTATGGGCAGGAAGACGAGTGGAGGGACGCGCACCAGGGCGACCCACAGGATCGCGGCGAGCACGGCCACCACGAACACCAGCGTCCGCAGCGCCGCGGCCTCCCGTCCCGGATCGCGGCGCACGCGATCGGGTTCGGGCGCGAAGCGCTGTTCGTCCGGGAGGTCCGCGAAGAGCGGCGTGAGGTCGGCGGCGGTCTTGGCGAGGTACGCCTGGCGCACCCTCGCGTCGAACTCGTCGGTCTCGAGCCGTCCGGCTGCGAAATGTTCGGCGAGTGCCGCCGCGGCTTGCTCCCGTTCCACGGTCCCGATGCGGACTCCGCCGGGAACGGGTGGCTGTGGATGACTGATGTCGCTCATGTCGTCGCCTCAGGGCCGGTGTGTAACAGTGTAATCCTAGCCACAGTGTAGGCCTTCTACTCCTGGTCGTGCCCGTGGAAACCTTCCCGGCGCTGCTCCTCCGCCCGTTCCCGGCACCGCCGCACGAACTCGGCTTCCTCCGGGTCGGCGGGCAGCCGATCGCCCGGGTCCTTCGGCGGCCGTCCGACGACGAGCCACAACACCGAGCCGACGAGCGGAAGCAGCAGCACGATCACCAGCCAGCCCTCCTTCGAGAGGTTCCGGAACTGGTCGTCGTCGGTGGTGATGGCGTCGGCGAAGCACAGGACCCACAACACGAATGCGAACAACGCGATGTACAGCATCGCCGTTCTCCTTGCCTGGCACACCGAACACGCAGTGCGCCCAAGTCCATCGAACAACTGCTGCGGCGCCGCCGCAAGAGCTGTCGTCGGGAAACTCCGCCTACAGCCAGCGACCCAGTCGCACCAGCGATTCCCGGACCTCGGCGGTGGATCCGGCGAACGACAGCCGGACCGTCCGGTCGCCGTGGACGGTGTCGAAATCGATGCCCGGGGCCAGCGCCAGACCGGTGTCCTGCAGCAGTCGCGAGCACCATTCCGTCGACGTGCCGCCGTGGGATCCGCCGAGCAGGTGCCCGATGTCGGCGTACACGTAGAACGCGCCGTCGGCGGGCGCCAGGTCGGTGATGCCCAGTTCCGGAAGCCCGGTGAGCAGCAGCTCCCGGTTGACGGCGTAGCGCTGGACGTGGCCGTCGAGCTCGGCCCTCGATTCCTCGGTGAACGCGGCGATCGCCGCGTACTGGGAGATGGCCGGCGGGCACACCGTCATGTTCGAGGCCAGGCGCTGCAGCGGCCGGCGCAGCCCCTCGGGGACCAGCATCCAGCCCAGCCGCCAGCCCGTCATCGAGAAGTACTTGGACACCGATCCGACGACGACGGATTCACGCGACGTCTCCCACGAGCTCGTCATCGCCTGCTCGCCGTATCCGATGCCGTGGTAGATCTCGTCGGAGATCAGCAGCGTCCCGTGGTCGTCGCACCAGCGGGCGAGGGCGGCCAGTTCGCCGGGGTCGATGACGGTGCCGGTGGGGTTGGCGGGGCTGGCGACGATCAGTCCGGCAGGCGGCTCGGGCAGGGCGTCGAGCATCGCGACCGTCGGCTGGAACCGGGTGTCCGCTCCGCAGTCGATCTCGATGACGTTGCAGCCGAGCGCGGCGAGCGTGTTCCGGTAGGCCGGGTAGCCGGGGCGGGCCACCACGACGGTGTCGCCGACGTCGAACGCGGCGAGGAACAGCAGCGTGAACGCACCCGAGGATCCGGTGGTCACGACGACGTCCTCGGCGTCGACGTCGATACCGGATTTTGAGGAGTGGTATCCGGCGATCGCCTCCCGCAGCGGCAGGATCCCGAACGTCTCCGTGTAGCCGAGCAGGTGTCCGTCGAGCACTTCCCGCGTCGCGCGGAGAACCGGCTGCGGAGCGGGAGTGGACGGCTGCCCCGCTGCGAGCGTCAGCACGTCACCGTGGGTGCGCTGACGTTCGGTGGCGGCCTTCCACACGTCCATCACGTGGAAGGTCTGGATGTTGGACCGCTGGGATTCTGGACGCACCCCTTGACGCTAGCGTGACGCGCTCACTGCCCCGCCAACGCGTCCCGCTGCCACTCCACCGTCTCCCTGATCGCCCCCACCACCGCCGCGACCTCCGGTCGGCGCAACGACTCGGGTCTTGCCACGAGCCAGTACGCCAGCGTGGCCTCGACCTGCCCGGGCAGCACCCGGACGAGGTCGTCGTGGCGGTCGGCCATGAAGCACGGAAGCAACCCGATACCTGCCGACGCCCGGGTGGCCTCGACGTGCACGAACACGTTGGTCGACGTCACCGATTCGCGCATCGAGACGGTGAGGCGGCGTGCGAGGTCGAGTTCGTCGACCTGCAGCATCGAGTCGATGAAGTAGACGAGTGAATGATCGGCCAGATCACCCACCTGCCTCGGGGTGCCGTGTGTGGACAGATACGACTTCGCGCCGTACAGGCCGAGGGTGTAGTCGGCCAGCCACAGCGCCTCCGCCCGGTGCACCTGCGGCTTGCCCACGACGATCTCGATGTCGAGCCCTGAGCGATGCTGTGAGGCCCGGCGGGTGATCGCGACGATCTCCACGGACACCTCGGGGTGCCTGCTGCGGATCAGCGCGCCGGCGGGTGCCGCGATGTAGGCGCTGAACCCGTCGGTCGCCGATACCCGGACCACGCCCTTCAGGTGGTCGGCGCGGCCGGGTTCGGCGACGAGTCCGTGGACGGCGGCCTCCACGCGTTCGGCCGCGGTCAGCGCCTGCCGCCCGAGGTCGGTGAGTTCCCACCCGCCGGCGGCCTTCACGAGGACCCGGCCGCCGAGGCTTTTCTCCAGACTCGCGATCCGCCGCGAGATGGTCGTGTGGTTGACGCCCAGGTCGTCGGCGGCGGTGTTGAAGCGGCCGGTCCGCCCCACTGCCAGCAGTACGAGCAGGTCGTCGGCGCTGGGCATGGCTGTTCCGGAGGTCACTTCTGCATATTTGCACATGCCGACTGCAGGTTGCGTCATTGTGTGCGCACAAATATGCATCAATACTCGGCAGGACCAACGAACTGTGTCCCCAGTCACAGCGGGGTACGGAGTGTAACGAGGAGCGACAGATGAGCGTCGACGAAACAGCGCACGCGAAAGAAGCCCCGCCGTCCGGGCTGAAGAAGGTGGTCGGCGCGTCCATGGCCGGCACCGTCGTCGAATGGTACGAGTTCTTCCTCTACGGGACCGCGGCGACGCTCGTGTTCAGTAAGGTCTTCTTCGCGGCCGGCGGCAACGAACTCGACGCGATCATCGCGGCGTTCGTCACCTACGCCGTCGGCTTCGTCGCCCGGCCTCTCGGCGGCATCGTCTTCGGTCACTTCGGCGACAAGTTCGGGCGCAAGCAACTGCTCCAGTTCAGCCTCCTCCTCGTCGGCGCGGCCACGTTCCTGATGGGCTGCCTGCCCACGTACGGCCAGATCGGGTACTGGGCCCCGGCCCTGCTCGTCACCCTCCGCTTCATCC
>NZ_JAAOQS010000185.1:0-9570 GCF_011603105.1 Rhodococcus sp. A14
GGCTACGTCGACGCCGTCATCCCCCCGTCCCACACCCGCGGACAGATCGTGGCCGCCCTGCGCCTACTCGAACGCAAAATGGTCACCCTCCCGCCCAAGAAGCATGGGAACATCCCCCTATGACCGCTATCACCGAGGACGACGTGCGCACCGAGACCGGTTCCGACGCGACGTCGTCAGTCAACGGTTCCGCAGCGGACACCACGCTCGCCGAGGGTGCGGCCACCGACCTGCCGGGTGACACGGACGGCGCAGCCGCCGATGCGGCCCGTGAGCCTTTCCTGAAGGTGGTCAAGGGCTCACCGTCCGACGAGGAGATCGCGGCGCTCGTCGCGGTGCTGTCCGCGGTCGCCGCCGCAGGCAGCGGTGATCCGGATGCGCACCTCCCACCCGAGTCCTGGGGTGCTCCCACGCGGATGCACCGGAGCGTCGCCCCGTTCTCGCCGTACGCGTTCCCGAACGTGTCGGAGTACCGGCGTTGATCAGGATCCGGTGACGTCCTTCGTTCTCGCCTCGGCTTCCCCGGCGCGGCTGGCTGTCCTGCGCAGCGCCGGGGTGGAGCCGGTCGTGCGAGTCTCCGGAGTCGACGAGGACGCCGTCATCGCGGCACTCGGTGCCGACGCCGCCCCCGAGCACGTCGTCACCGAACTGGCCCGAGCCAAGGCCAACGACGTCCTCCCCGTTCTCGCACGGGACGGGATCTCGGACGCCGTCGTCGTCGGATGCGACTCCATGCTGCTGATCGACGGGTCCCTGCAGGGCAAACCCGGAACCGTCGACGTCGCCCGCGCGCGGTGGTCGGCGATGGCCGGCCGTAGCGCGACCCTGCTCACCGGGCACAGCGTCCTGCGGATCGCGGAGGGTGCGGTGGTGAGTGACGCACACGATCACAGCGCCACCGTCGTCCATTTCGGGAGCCCGCCGGACGCCGATCTGGAGGCCTACCTCGCGACCGGGGAGCCACTGCAGGTCGCGGGCGCGTTCACCCTCGACAGCCTCGGGGGTTGGTTCGTGGACCGCATCGAGGGCGATCCGTCCAGCGTGATCGGGATCGGCCTGCCGCTCGTCCGGAGGTTGCTCGCGGAGGTCGGGGTCGGCGTCGCCGAGTTGTGGGCGTCGTCAGGCCGCGTCGGCTGACCGTTCGTCGACCTGCTGGTTCCGGCGCGGGAGCGTCAGCGACGCCACACCGATAGCCGCCGCCACCGCCGCAATGATCCAGAGGATGCGGCGTTCTGCCTGGAGAAACGCCTCGCCCGCTGCATTACGGGTCGATTCCCGTGCGGCCACCACCGCGGAGTCGGCGATCTGCTGCTGAGCGGCGCCGAGCGCCGCACCGCCGGATGCCGGCGAACGGCATTCGTCGGGCACCTTCATCGGGGACGTGGACCCGAGTTGCTCCGTCGCGCACCGTACGAACGTCTCCTCGGCACGCGGGATCAGCGCCGACGGCACCCCGGCCTCGGCGAGCTGCGCGGTCAGCGCAGGCCGCTCGGCCTGAACCGCGTCCGCCGATTGCGTCGCGACGAGGTTGAAGAACACGACACCGATCACCGCGAGCCCGATCGAACTACCCACCTGCTGCACGGTCGGGAGCAGCCCCGACACCGACCCCGCGTTCTGCGGTTGCACGGTCGCGAGGATCGCCGTCTGGAGCGGCGCCACGAACAGTCCGAGTCCGGCTCCCCCGATGAACAGCGGCCCGGCCAGCGCCGACCACCGCGGATCGGTGCCCTCGTGCTGCAGTTGCGCCGCCAGCACGACGAGGGAGCCGGCGAAGAGCAGCATCCCGAGAGGCAGGACGAGGTTGCCGATGCGCCGGTACACGGCAGCGGAGGCCAGCGCGGCGAGACCGGTCCCCAATGCCCACGGCAGCGTCATCACCCCGGCCCTGAGCGGGGAGAACCCGAACCCGAACTGCAGGGTGAGGGAGATGGTGAAGATCAGCGACGTGAGCGTCCCGAAGAACACGAACGCGATGGCCGCGCCGAGCGAGAACGCGCGGTCGGTGAACAACTCAAGGCGCAGCACCGGGTCGCCGCCGCGGCGCCCCAGCCGCCACTCGTAGACGACGAACGCGATCAGGACCGGCACCGAACACAGCAGCATCACCACGATCGAGGTCGGCCAGCCGCGTTCCCGGCCCTCCGCGAGCGGAAAGATCAGGAGGAACAGCCCGGCCGCCGACAGCACGGCGCCGCCCACGTCGATACGGCGGACGCCGTCGGGCTTCGCGTCGACGAGATAGAAGTAGCCGAGGACCAGGGCCGCGAGCCCGATCGGGAGGTTGACGAAGAAGATCAGCCGCCAACCCCAGTCGAAGAGATCCCACTGGATGAGAAGTCCGCCGACGAGCGGACCGCAGATGGTGGCGAGCCCGATGGTCGCGCCGTAGATGCCGAACACCCGCGGGTGCGAGCGTTTCGGAAAGAGTCCCGAGATGATGGCGAACGTCTGAGCCGACATCGACCCCGCCGCGAGACCCTGCAACGCCCGCGACACCACGAGAGCGGTCGGCGACTGGGCCAGTCCGCAGAGCAGTGAGGCAACGATGAAGACGGCCAACGCGGTGAGGAAGACCCGTCGTCGGCCGAGGAGATCCCCCAGTCGTGCCGCTGTGATCAGCGAACATGCGAAGGACAGCGTGTAGACGCTCACCATCAGCAGCTGCGCCGACACCGAAGCACCCAGATCGACCGCGATGCTCGGGAGCGCGACGTTGACGATGGTCGCGTCCAGGAGTTGCATGAACACGGCGGCGAGGCTGGTGGCCAGTCCCAGCCACGGGACCCACCGACCGAGTTCGCCTCGATAGAGTGCGTCACGCTGCGTCACAGGCATCCGGACAGGCTAGCGGCTCGAAGCTCACAGAACGCTGTGAGGTCGTTCAGAGGTTGCTGCATGCTACGCGAGGAACTTGCAGCGTAGAACCCTTTTGCCCGACACTTGACTAGACCGGGACCGACCTGTAATCAGTCTCATACTTCTTTACCTCTCGCGGTAAGGCACTCGGTGCCGCATCCTGTTGCGAGAAGTCCGTGCCACACCCGACCGAACTCGCAACCGATTCGACACACCAGGAGCCGCTCGATGGACTTGAACTTGATCACCCACTGGAAGCCAGAGCCTGGGCGGGTCGTCGAGTGGAAAGTCACGGACGCGAGTGCACGTGCGGCTGTCGAAGCGCCGGTGGATCCGGCACTGCCGACCACCATGCAGGAGCGGCACCTGCGGCGGGCCCGGCTGGCGGCGAACAACGGCGAGACGCAGTCCCCCTGGATCGGCATCGCCTTCGACTTCCCGGGCAGGCTCGACCGCGCCGCGATGACCCGCACTCTCGAGCGCTACATCCTGCGGCACGACACCCTGCACAGCTGGTTCTCGTTCGAGAACGCGGATGCCGACCCCACGGACACCGCGAACGCGGTACAGCGGCACGTCGTGCCCGCCGACTCCATCGCCCTGATCGCACACGAGGGCGAGACCCTCACCACCCCTGAACAGGTCCGCGACCACGTCGCCGCGCGCTTCGCGAACGAGACGAGCGCGCTGGCCTGGCCTGCTTTCGTGTTCGGCGTGGTGGAACATCACGACGCCGGCGCTCCCGGGCCCGAGGACAGCTTCACCCTGTTCCACGCCGTCGATCACGCGCACACCGACATGCAGTCGATGATTCTCACGTTCGCCGAGACGCGGATCATCTATCAGGCCGAACTCGACGGCGTAGAGCCCGAACTACCCGATCCGGGAAGCTACGTGGAGTACAGCCGCCGGGAGCGGGAGAAAGCGGCGACACTGACCCTCGCCTCCCCCGAGGTGCACGGCTGGATCGGTCACCTCACCCGCAACGGCGGTACCTTCCCGAGCTTCCCCCTCGACCTCGGGGCGTCCGACGAACCGAAGCCGGCCATCGGCAGCCGATTCGACCTCGCCGACGCCGACGAGTGCGAGCAGTTCGGCGCCGTGTGCAAGGCCCACGGTTCCAACTTCATCGGCGGCGTGTTCGCGGCTCTCGCGATCACCGAACACGAACTGGTCGGGCGCGACCGCTACATGGCGCTGTCCCCCCTCACCACCCGCAACGACCCGCAGTTCTACTGGTCCCAGGGGTGGTTCATCAATCTCATTCCGGTCGGGTTCGCCCTCGAGGACGCCACGACGTTCACGGGACTGGCCCAGCGCGCGCAGGACGCCTACCGGTCCGGCAAGGCGCTCGGCGAGGTGTCCGTGCAGCAAGTGATCGACACCGTGCTCGCTCAGGCCGGCCCCGAGGCGATGTCGCAACACGCCACCACGCTCGCACCGCCTCCGATCGTGTCGTACATCGACGGCCGGCGGTTGCCGCAGACCGAGAGCTTCGTGTCGACCCGGGCGACCGGCATCGTGGGTGGCAAGGCCACTCAGATCGCGTCGATCTGGGTCAACCGCATGCTCGAGGGCACGTGGATGGCCGTCTCGCACCCCGACACCGACGAGGCCCACCGGTCTGTGACCGCATATGCGGAACGGTTGTCGAACATCATGAAAACCGTTGCCCGCGAAGGCGATTACACGGTGACATCGTTCGCGCCGACAGCGGACTCCGCGACTGCCGCAGGGGTGGAGTAGTGCACGTCACGTCAATCGACCGGTACATGCTCGAACCCGGCCTGGTGACGGAATGGTCCGTCGCGCCGGGCAAGGTCTCCCCGTCCGCGGTGCCGCCTTCGTACAACCAGCAATTCCATCTCGACACCGCCCGCACCCACGGCGTCGGCCGAAGCGTCTGGATGGCAGCAGCTTTCGACCTTCCCGGGCGACTCGACCGGGATGCTCTCACGCAGGCGCTGGTGCACTTCATCCGGCGTCACGACACGCTGCAAACCGGCTTCGACGTGAGCCCGGATGCGATGGCGCGCGTGGATCTCGACCCCGAAGACATCACCGTCGTCGCGTCCGAGTCCTCGGCGACGACGTCACCGCACGAACTCCGCGACCACCTGCGGTACCGGTTCACCGAGGCGTGCGACCCGCTGACGTTCCCCGCGTACCTGTTCGCCACCATCGAGCGCGACTCGCACTACACCGTGGTCAGTGCGTTCGATCACACTCTCGTCGACGGATACTCGCTCGTCATCGCGTTGGGCGAACTCCGGCAGATCTATCAGCGACTCATCGGACTCGGCGGCTCGGCCGCGCTCACCGAAGCGGACCTGACGAAAGAACTCGGCGATCCCGGGAGCTTCCTGCGGTACTGCGAACTCGAGGCCGAGACGCCCGTCACCGAGATCGGCGACCCCCGGGTGCGCGAATGGGCACGCTTCTACGAACGCTGCGGCGGCACCGCGCCCAGTTTCCCGCTCGATCTGGGTGTCGAGGCGGGCAGGCCCGCACCACAGGGAGCGGATGTCCGCCCCCTTCTCGGCGCCGCCGACACCGAGCGGTTCGAGGAAATCTGCCTGGACTCGGGGGGAAGCCTGTTCTCCGGGGCGCTCACCGCGATGGGCATGGCAGTGCACTCGATCAACGGCATTTCCCGGATGCCGTTGCAGTTTCCGCTGCACATTCGCCAGGACCCGCAGTGGGCCAATGCGATCGGGTGGCTCACGACGAGTGCGCCGCTGACGGTCGAACTGACACCCGACTGCGACTTCCAGTCCTCCCTGGCGCACACCCACGCCTCGTTCCGCACGGCTCTCACGCTCAAGGGCGTGACGATGGCCCAGGTGCGGGAGGCGCTCGGTGACGGATACCGCCGCACCCGCACGGATGTGTTCATGGTCTCGTACATCGACTACCGCAAACTGCCCGGCACCGACGATCACGACGAGCTGAACGCCCACCACATCAGCAACGTGACGGTCGCGGACGACGCGCAATTCTGGATCTCCCGCACCCAGCGCGGTCTCGCGCTGCGGTCGCGGTTCCCCGAGACGCCGACGGCACGCCGCGCGGTCACCGAGTTCCTGGTGCGGCTGCGCGAAATCATGCACGACATCTGCGAGAACGGCGTCACTCCCATCGCGGAGCTGACCAGTCAGCTGAACCTGGAAGGCACTCCGGTCGTCTGACCGCCGGAGGGCTCGAACAGTCGTCGCCGTATAGCGTCGGCGATCTTGACTGCCTCGACCTTGGCCCGCCCCGCGACGTCGCCGGCGAACAACTCGTCGACGCTGGACGTCCACAGTTCGACCCAGCGGTCGAAGTGCCGGTCGGTGAATCCGTGCCGGCCGTGCAGCGCCCGGTGCACGGCGAACGCGCTGCCTCGGTAGACGCCTGTGCGCAGCAGGACCGTCTCCCAGAAGTCGCACATGACGGGCAGGTGGTCGTCCAGGCCGATCACCGCGAGCGTCTCGAAGGCCGGTTCGAGGACCGGATCGGCGAATGCCCGGCCGTAGAAGTGCCGGAGCAGCAGTTCCAGGTCGGCGCGCGTCGAGATGTCGGGCATGAGGCCTCCGTTCGGGTGCGAATCTACGCGCCTGGGCGGGCTCCCTCACCATCCACGGCCGGTAAGTGTGAACGCCGGTCGGAAGAACTTCCGGCGTCCGCCTAGAATTGACGCCGTCCCCGTCGCATCTGCCCCAGGAGCCCACCCGTGCCCGTAGCGCCAGATCCCACCCAGTCCTTCGCCGAGTACGCCAACCCCGGTCGGCTCGTGTCGACGGAGTGGCTGTCCGCGAATCTGGGCACACCCGGCCTCAAGGTGGTGGAGTCGGACGAGGACGTGCTCCTCTACGACGTCGGCCACATCCCCGGAGCCGTCAAGGTCGACTGGCACCTCGATCTCAACGATCCGGTGACCCGTGACTACATCAACGGCGAGCAGTTCGCCGACCTGATGAGCCGCAAGGGCATCAGCCGCGACGACACCGTCGTGATCTACGGCGACAAGAGCAACTGGTGGGCGGCGTACGCCCTCTGGGTGTTCACGCTGTTCGGACACGAGGACGTCCGTCTCCTCGACGGCGGCCGCGACGCGTGGATCGCCGAGAACCGGGACACCGCGTTCGACGTGCCCGAGACCTCCCCCACCGACTACCCGGTGGTCGAGCGCAACGACGCCCCGATCCGCGCGTTCAAGGACGACGTGCTCGATCACCTCGGCAAGGGGCCGCTGATCGACGTGCGTTCGCCCCAGGAGTACACCGGCGAACGCACCCACATGCCCGACTACCCCGAAGAGGGGGCGCTGCGCGGCGGCCACATCCCGAGCGCGCTGAGCATTCCGTGGGCCAAGGCCGCAGCCCCCGACAGCCGGTTCCGCTCACGCGGTGAACTGAACGAGATCTACGGCGGTGTGTCCGCCGACGACGACATCGTGGCGTACTGCCGCATCGGGGAGCGTTCCAGCCACACCTGGTTCGTCCTCACCCACCTGCTCGGTTACCCCACCGTCCGCAACTACGACGGTTCGTGGACGGAGTGGGGCAACATGGTTCGCGTTCCGATCGTCAGGGGTGAAGAGCCGGGAGACGTTCCCGGCGCATCGTCATGACCGAACTACCCGATTCGCTTGCCGAGATCGTCGACGACTTCGCTGCCGTCGACGGCTCGGACAAGCTGCAGTTGCTGCTGGAGTTCAGCCGCGAACTGGCGCCTCTGCCTGCCGAACTCGAGCAGGACGCCATGGAACCGGTGCCCGAGTGCCAGTCTCCGTTGTTCCTGTCGGTCGACGACTCCGATCCCGACCACGTGCGGCTGCATTTCAGCGCGCCCGCGGAAGCGCCGACGACGCGGGGTTTCGCGTCGATCCTCCACCAGGGCCTGGACGGGCACAGTGCTGCCACCATCCTCGGCATTCCGGACGATTTCTATTCCGCGCTCGGGCTCGCCGACGCCGTCAGTCCCCTGCGGCTGCGCGGCATGTCCGCGATGCTCGCGCGAATCAAGCGGCATCTTCGCGGCTAGGCAGGGTTTGAACACTTACTGATGGAATTCACCGAACTTGCCGACTATCCCGTTCCGGTGGGCGCGCTCACCGAATGGTTACCGTGCGCCCGCTCGGAATGGGTGGACGATCCCCGCCCCGCCTCGTACATCCACGAGGCGCACCTGCGCCGGTGCTCCGACTCCGGTGGTCGCGAATCCTGGCTGGGCACCGCGTTCGAGATCCACGGCACGCTGAACGTCACCGCTTTCCGGTCGGCACTGGAGAAGTGGACCGATCGTCACGAGGTGCTGCGCTCGCACACGACGTTCGACGCGGAGACCGAGCGCGTGCACCGGCGCACCGTGCCGCAGGGCGGGCTGCACGTGGGGGTCGTCAGCCACGGGTACGACGCCGCCGGCGGCGACAACTTCGCGCACCTGCAGCAACTGTTCGACGAGTACGCGTCGCCGCACAGTTGGCCGTCGTACGTCTTCGCGACGCTCGAAACAGTCCAACGCGACCGATTCACGGTGTTCTTCGCGGCCGATCACTCGATCATCGACGGGTTCTCCATCGTGCTCGTCGCCCACGAGTTGACCGCCCTGTACGAGGAAGCACTGTCCGGACGCACGGCCAACCTGTTTCCCGTCGGCAGCTACATCGACTTCGGCCGTGAGGAGCGTGAGACCTCCACCGACGCCGAGGTGAAACGTGAGGCGCTCGACGTGTGGCGCTCGGCGCTCGAGGGACCGGGACTCCCCGAGTTCCCGCTCGAGGTCGGTCCGCGCACGTCGTACGCCCAGCAGAACCTGTCTGCCTGGATTCTCGATGCCGACCAGGCTGCGGCGTTCAACTCGGTGTGCCGCGAGGCGGATGTGGGGTTCTTCCCCGGCCTGCTCGCGTGCCTGGGTATGGCCGGGGCGGAAGTGGCCGGGCATCAACGCTTTCGGACGGTCACTCCGGTCCATACCCGGCACTCCCCGCAGTGGGCGTCCGCGCTCGGATGGTTCGTGGGTCTCAGCCCGATCGACTTCGAGGTGACGTCGGACGAGTTCGCCGCCGTCGCCCGCGACGCCGCCGAGAGCGTGGCCCGGACGAAACCGATCTCGGTGGTCCCGTTCGACCGCATCGAGAAGGAACTCGACATCCCCATCCGGCCTCGCTTCGTCGTCTCCTACATGGACGTCCGGTTCGTGCCCGATGCGGGCCGCTGGCACGAGCGCAACGCCCGGGCGCTGAGGAGCCGGCAGTACACCCACGACGTGTACGCCTGGATCAATCGCACCCCCCGAGGTGTCAATCTGGCGGTCCGCTATCCGGGCAACGACATCGCTGCCGCGAGCGTCCACACGTGGGTCGGGAGCCTCCGCCGGCAACTGGAACAGGTTTCAACCAGCTACCCCTCGGTAGGGTTGCGGAGCGTCGGACAGCCCTGACGGGAAATTTCGGTCCGGTGACAACACGGATCGGTTCGGTGCTTAGACTCCGAAGTGATGCCGTAAACGACCGCTGGTGACACCCACGGGAGCCACCGCGGAGACAGACCATGCGAACCACAGGAGGCTCAGTGCCCAGTCATGCCAGCGCGCACATCACGAAGGTGCTCGTCGCGAACCGCGGTGAGATTGCAGTGCGGGTGATCCGGGCCGCAGCCGATGCCGGCCTGGCCAGCGTCGCCGTCTACGCCGAACCCGACGCCGACGCCCCGTTCGTGCGCCTGGCCG
>NZ_JAAOQS010000186.1:0-9169 GCF_011603105.1 Rhodococcus sp. A14
CCCGAACCGTCCCCCCGGCCCGCCGCCCCGCCCGCGCCATGGCAGGAGGAAGAAACCCAGCGCGCACCCCATGCCGCACCGCCCGAACTGGCCGGGGCCGCCGACTCCACCCTCGAGCGGCTCTGGCACCCGCCCGCGCAAGTCCGCTGGTGGCGCGGGACGTCCACTATGGTGATCGCCGGGCTCCTGACCCTCCTGGCGGTGGTCGCCGTCGGAGTGGTCGTGTACAAACAGACCCGGACCCCCACCCAGACCGAGAGCGCGACCCAGACCGAGAGCGCGACCCAGACCCAGACCACCCTCCCGTTCACCGGCCGCAATGCCCCCGCGGGGGTGGCGGTGGACGCGGCGGCCAACGTGTTCATCGCCGACTCCGACAACGGCCGGGTGTTGAAGCTGGCGGCCGGGTCGAACTCGCAGACCGAGCTGTTCACCGGCCTCGACCACCCCCGGGGGAGGTGGTGGTGGACGCGAGAGAAAACGTGTACGTCGCCGACAGCGACAACAACTGGGTGCTGAAGCTGGCCGCCGGGTCGACCACCCACGTCGAGCTGCCCTTCACCGGCCTCCTCGGCCCCGAAGGGGTGGCGGTGGACACCGCGGGAAACGTGTACATCACCGCACCGCCAACGGCGGCCGGGTGTTGAAGCTGGCGGCCGGGTAGACAGGTGAGCTTGCCGCAACCTGGTTCCTAGGTCTCGCTGCCGGGACATTTGAGACGCTGCGACCTCCCTCGACTCGTTCAGAGTCGATCTACCACAGGGCCAGGGGTAAGCCCGCGTCCTCGGCGCCGTGGATCCGGGGTTTCGATTGCCTCGGCATCCGCCGAGTGCGAGTCCGGTGCGGATGACGGCGGCGACCGCGCGGATGCGGCCGGCGGGGCCGCGGACGTCGGCGAGGGGGCTGGTCAGGTTGCGCCGGCGCAGGTTGTATTCGGTGCGGTCGTCGGCGTTGGTGCCCAACCGCATGTGCGCGGGGTTGGTGCAGCCGGCGAAGTCGGATTGGTGGCACAGCACCGTGTCGTCGGCCCCGGACCACCCCAGCCGCGGGATGATCCCATATTCGAGCTGGTACGCGAACAGGTGCGCGGGGACGATGCCGCGGCGGGACGGGCCGGGCAGGCCGGCCGCCCGGAAGGAGCCGTGCCCGGCGGACGAGACACTGCCGAGACAACCGTGCCCCGACGACCCGGGCGTGTCAGTAGGTCTTCGCTTCGAACCGCGCCACGACCGCGGGGTCGTCGAGCCAGGGCCGGTCACAGCCGTTCGGGGACCCGGATCGGTAGCGGCTGGCCGATCAGGGCGAGTTGCTCGACCTCGCGGCCCGTCGTGGAGGCGGGCATCCCGGGCAGCATCGGCGCGGCGGTGACCATGAGGTACCTCCGGTCTCGGGCTCGTCGGTGCTGTTACCGGTGAGGCTAAGGGGAGGTCCCGACACAAAACATCGGGTGAAGACCCTGAGCCGCAGGTGATGTCACTGGGGCGGGTGTGCGATGCGCGCGGCGTGGTAGTCGGCGTGGTCGCGGGCGGCGAGTGCACTCCACCGGGTCGCGGCACTGACGGAGATGCCGAGGAGGTCGGCGAGCACCGGCGCGGGCAGGTCGACGGCCAGTGCCCCAGCGCCGCCCCGCGGGCGGACCGCACCGCGAACCCGGCCGTGCAGCAGGAGGGTAAGCCGACCGGGATCGAGCACGTCCGCGACCTGTTCGGTGAACTCCTCGAGGTCGCATCGTGCAGCCGCGCCGCAAGGACTGCGGCGAGGTCGGCCACCGCCGCCTGCCGCTTCTCGGTGTCGGCGCCGGAGGTCACAGTCCTCGGGGCAGTCGGATGGTGTTGCGCCGCACGGGCGGCGGCGGTGCCGCGGCATGGGAGCCGGGGGCCTTCTTGTGAACCGGTTCCTCGGTAACAGCAACTTCGATGAGGTCCTCCACGCCGACGTCGAAGATGTCGCACAGTGCGGCGAGGGTCTCTAGGCTCAGCCGTTGCGGGGTTTTGGTGACGAGGCGGTAGACCTGTTCGCGGGACAGGTGCACCCCGCGCTCGGCGAGGACGGGAACGAGATCGGTGGTGGCGAACATGTCATGCTCGGCCATGACATTGCGCAGGTGCCATCAGCAGCCCAGTTTCTTGGTCACGTCTGCCCCCAGAGGTCGGGAAGTTTCGCCAGCGATCGTTGCAGCAGCCGGTTGCGGTACTCGTCGGAGACCCCGCTGCAGATCGCGATCGACGCCGCGTAGGAATGCCCCACCTGGGCGGAGACGAACTTCTCCGGATAGTCGAACTCGACGAGGTGGGTGATGTAGGAGTGCCGCAGGCAATGCAGATCCAGGGACGGGTCGAGGCCGGCGGCGTCGCGGGCAGCGGTGAACGCCTCGTTGATCCGGCGCAGCGACATCCGGTCGGCGCGTTCGGTCACCCAGACGGCGGGATGTGAGGTGGCGCCGAAACGCGGCCGCACCTCGCTGCACCACTGTTCGAGCACGGGCACGATCCAGTCCATCTCCGGGACGGTGAGAACCGTGCGGCGTTTCGGTGGGCTGCCGCGGGAGGACTTGCCCCAGCGCACGAACAGCGCACCGAACCGGCCGAACCGTCGGGTTGTGCCGCAGGTCGGCCAGGTCCAGACCCCAGGCTTCGCGACGACGAATCCCGAACGCGTAGATCGTCTTGAGCAGGGCGGCATCCCGCATCGCGGCCGTCACACCCTTGCGGTGGTGCGCGCGGATCTGTTCGACGCGAGCGTCGGCGGCGTCGAACAGGGCGTGGATCTCGTCATAGGTCAGCGGCCGCCGGCGCGGATTGCCCTCGTGTTCGGTGACGTGCACGATCGAGTTCGACTCGTGCAGCAGTTGTGTCGGTGTCACACCGAAGCGCTCCCGGCATTCCGGCGGCCATCCGTAGCGGGGATCGGTGACAAATGCGAGGAACTGTCGCAGCGAGATCTCGTAAATCCACGCCGTCGACACCACGATCGATTTCGCACCCTGGCGGCGGCTGGTGATGAATGTCCTCGATGTCCGCACACTGCCAGTTCTACGGATAGTCGTTGGTGAATTCGGCAAGCCACCGCAGCAACGTCTGCCGCGACTCGATCATCGCGGGCTGGAGGAACCGGGCGCGTTGTTGCACCGCCCACCCGTCCAACATCGCATCGAACACCGCCGTCTCCGGATCCAGATGCGCGACGCCGTCTGCGAGGACGCGGTGGGCGACACCGGGGCGGTCCGCCGTGTCGGCCACGATGCATAGGATGCATCATTGCGGCGTGTAAGGCAACACCCGAAATGCAAGGTCGAACGGCCACAACGCCATTGGGTTCCTCGCCTAGAACCCGAGCAAGTACGCTGCGACTGCGTCCTACTTCGCAGCGCGTCGAGTGCGTCATCGAATGCAATTCCGCCTAGTTCGGTCAGTAGTAGTTTGGCGATGTGGATACCAAGTGGCAGGACTCCAAGGCCGTGTCGTCGATGCTCGACGACTGGGACACGTGGGCAGTTGTCGGGCTCTCCGGCAATCCCGACCGGACGGCGTTCCGGATCGCGGAGCTGTTGCAGCGCCGAGGAAAACGTATCGTCCCGATCCATCCTGACGCCCCAACGGTGCTCGGCGAGCAGGGTTACGCCACTCTCGCGGACGTTCCGTTCCCCATCGACGTCGTCGACGTCTTTCGCCAGTCGGAGGCCGCCGGCGAGTTTGCGGACCAGGCCGTCGAGATCGGTGCGAAGGGTGTCTGGTTCCAATTGGGCGTCATCGACGAGGCCGCCTTCCAGCGAACGATCGCAACGGGCGTCGCGATGGTGATGGACACCTGCCCGGCGATCGAGTGGAGTGCACGGGATTCAGCCTGACCGTGGTCGGGCTGTAGTCCGCCGCGCGCGACTGCCGCTACTCTGGACCGAAATCGTGCAAATCGGACAACGGTCTGATGCGCTCAGTCAATCGGAAGGTTCCCACCTGTGGCCATCGACTACACCCGACGCCCGTCCACTCCTGCCGCACCGCAGGGCGGAGTCAATCTGAGCAAGGTGACCCTGTCGAAGGCTGCGCCTTCCGTCAGCCTCACGAAGTCGGGTGAGCGACAGGGTGCGATGCGGGTCAACCTCAACTGGTCGACGGGCGCGACACCGCAACCGAAGAAGACCGGTTTCTTCGCGAAGCTTGCGGCCGCCGCGGGCGGTAACAACGGCATCGACCTGGATCTCGGCTGCTTGTACGAACTAGCCGACGGGTCGAAGGGTGTCGTCCAGGCACTCGGCAACAGTTTCGGATCGCTGCAGGCCCCGCCGTTCATCAAACTCGACGCCGACGACCGCACCGGCACTGTGACCGGCGGCGAGAACATGCACATCAACCTCGACCGACCGGAAATGTTCAAGCGGATCCTCATCTTCGCGATGATCTACGACGGCGCACCCAACTGGGCAGCCGTGGACGGCGTTGTCACCCTCTACCCCACCAGCGGCCCCGAGGTGGAGGTTCGACTGGACTCGTCGAACAGCTCCGCCCGCATCTGCGCCATCGCGATGCTGCAGAACACCGGACAGGGCCTCACCGTCACCCGCGAGGTGAAGTACATCGAAGGCAGCCAGGCGGATCTCGACAAGACCTACAGCTGGGGCATGAAGTGGGCGGCCGGCCGCAAGTAACGGCGCCTGCGGCGGCAGACGTTGGCGCCTCATGCTGAACGGCGCGCACGTGTACTCGTAACCAGGTGCCGCGTCCACCCGCAGTCGGCGCCGGAGTTGGGCGTCGAATATACTCTTCGCGGCCTTGCGGAGTCGGATCGAGGGGATCCAGATAGCGTGAGGTGAGGGGACGCTTCGGGGGGAATTGTGAAGGTCGATCCAACAGAACTGCGCGTGCTCGCTTCATCTATGTATGACGTAGGTGAAGCGATCGATGACATCGAGGTCCGTGGCTCGATCATCACGGTGGGCGACTTCATGCCGGGCTGCGATGTCCCTGCTGCACTCGACGAGGCCGGCGAGTTCATCGAAGGCGCATATCTGCGAATGGCGCAGCGAGCGAGGCGAATCGCGGCTGTCGCGACCGGAAACGCGCACGAGTTCGAAGTTTCGGAGGACGACTTCCGGTCGCAACTGAACGCAATCGGAGCTCGGCCCTGATGCCGACCCGCAGCGAGATCGAACGATGGAAGCCGGCCGCACTCCTCGATGTCGCCGCGCGCCTGCGCGTCGGGGACGCCGACTACTCAGGTCAGCTCGATCGAATGCGCTCGGGGATCCAAAATGTGGGAAGTCACTGGCACGGCGAATCGTACGATGCGGCATACGACCGCATCGGAACCGACTGCGATGTCGGTGCACGGACATCACGCGAGATCTTGGAGCTCATCGATGTGCTCGATCAGGGTGCGAACAATCTTGTTTCTCATCTGACTGTTGTCAACACCAGAACAGCTGAGGCCGAGGCAGACCAGTGCACTGTGGCCGATGACTGGTCCGTTTCCGGCGATACCGCTAAAGCCGAGCAACATTCATCCGCCATCGCTGTCGCGTTGCGCGAGCTCATGGTGGTCGCGGATGACACCGCGAAGAAGATTCGCGACGCCGCCGTCGAGATCCGGGCGTGCGGAAATCAACTACCTGAGGGACTCGATCCCTCGGGCGCAGAACATGTTGTCGGCACGCAGGAAGCCCGCGATCAAGTTTCAGCTGAAGCGTTCAATGACATGTTCGGGCGATACCCGCTCTCGCCAAGTGACTGGCAAACCGCCACCGTGCTGAATCCGAACAGCTACACAGAGAAGGACCAAGGAGTGCAGCCGGAGATCAAGGTTGTGCACATCGATCCGGTACCGGGCCAAGGGGTTGTTCGGACGAGTAGCTTCATCGAGCAGTACTCGGTGTTCAACCGGCCGTACTACGACCTGGGAGACAATCGCCCGAACAGTCCCGACTTCGATCCCGAAAACAGCAGAGTAACCACATATGTCGACTATGAGAACGGCATCGTCGTCATGCGGCAGAACCCGTCGGTCGATACCACCGGTGAAGTGAAGGTCGGGTCTCCGGACGCCGAGGTGTGGCAGGTGGACGACGGGTCAGTGCGCCTGAAGTACGAAGCAGCGAACCCCTTCCATCCGAAAGTCGGACCATTCGAAGCACCCGGCGATGCAATGCCCACCGTGCACGGCGATGTGGTGATCACGCCAGGGCAGGGGCAGCCCGGGATGCCCGGTTCCACTGGTGTGACGGTCAATGGAACGCGCGCCGACTATCCGTCTTTCGAGGTGTACCAAGACGACCCCACTGGCACGACGCACACGGTCGCCGTGGATCCCGCGGCCTCGGGCCAACCATGGGGTCCGGCGCTCAACCTCTGGACCGACCATGACATCGGCAGCGGCGAACGTGCGCTGGAACAGTTTCAGCACGTTCAGGAATGGGCTGGGCGCATCCCTCCCACCGTGTCCGATCTTCCCAGCACGTCCCTGGGCAGCACCGACAATCCGCCACGCGTGAAGTGACCAGGAGACGGGTCGAAGGTTGATGAATGTGTTGAGAAGGGCCACGACAACCGGCCCCGGCTATTGGAGAGCTGCGACTCTAGGCACTCCGTCGTGGCTGGCACTCGTCGTCGCAGGGTTCTTTGCTGTGGCTCCCATCGTGGGTGCCCTCTTCCCGGGCGATCCGGCCGACGTTGCCCTCGAGTTCGCCGCCATTGGCACCGAAGCCGTCATCAGCATTCTGGTAGCCGTCGCGCTGTTCGCGAGCGGATCGGCGGCCCGGCGTGGATTCGCACTGGGCATTGTCACCGCGGCGATAGTCGGCGTGGAGTTCGCGGCGATTCACTTCGCGATCAACATCGATGCACAGTATGCGGTGGCTCCGTGACCGAGAAGACTGACACCTGGTTCGGTGCCGCCACCTATCTGTCGATGGCGATTACGCTCGTGCTCCTTGTCGTCGGAATCGTGAATCCGTCGACCAATTCGGGCACACCGGCCTGGGCATGGGCCGCTCTTGTTGTCGGGCTCGTCATCATGATTGCGTTCTTTGTTGCCGGCCAGATCTATCGGCGCATCGCGTTTGGAGTACTCATCGGGCTGCTGACGCCGCTCTGTGCGTTGTTGGCGATTCCGATCGTGGCAGGGATAGGTCACGTATTGGGTGCAGTCTTCGGGTAGCCACCGGCACATGTCACCGACTGGCACAGCCGCGTCGGCGAAGGCCGCACACGTTCCGATCGACTGTCACGGGGCATGGCGCTACCGTCGGAACTATGTTCAGTACCGAGATCGAGGTGCGGACCGGCGCCGAGCCGGTGGTGTACGACCTGACCCGTGAGATCGAGAAGTTCCTCGCCTCAGCAGGCGCCGGTGACGGCCTGTTGCATGTGTGGGTGCCGCACGCCACTGCGGGACTCGTCGTCATCGAGACCGGCGCGGGAAGCGACGACGACTTGCTGCGCGCGATCGACGAAGTGCTTCCGCGCGACGACCGGTGGATCCATCGTCACGGCAGCCATGGGCACGGCCGCGACCACGTACTGCCGGCGTTCCTGCCGCCCTACGCGTCCGTGCCCGTCTTCGACGGCGCACTCGCGACGGGCACCTGGCAATCCGTGTGCCTCGTCGACACCAATGTCGACAACCCGGTGCGACACGTCCGATTCAGCTTCCTGGAAGGCTGAACCGGCGCCCGCGGAGTCATCTCCGATCAGGCCTTCGCGAGTCCCCTTGCCGAGGAATAGATTTCGGGCAGAATCGCCGTCTCGTCGGTGGACGATTGGTCCACCCACGTTTCCAACGCCGCCCGGAGCACGGCGATCGACACATCGACCGCCAGTCGAATCTGCAAGTCGGGGCAGTCGAACCTCTTCGACACCACCTCGACCAGCGCCGCGGTCCGACGCACACTCTCGCGCGCCAGCTCAGCCCGCAGCGCCGGCTCCTTCTTGATGAGACGGTTCACCCGCAGCAATCGCCGGCACGCGATCGACGAACTGTCCTGGTACATCGTCAGAGCAGCAGCGAAGGCCCTTTCCAGCGCGAGCCTCGGTGAGACCTCCGAGTCGAGCTGGTCGAGCCCGCCCGCCAAGACCGCCTCGAACGCCCAGTGGTCCCGGAGCGCGGCCTCTTCCTTGGTAGCGAAATATCGGAAGAAGGTTCGCTGGGACACTCCCGCAGCCTGCGAGATCTCGCCGACGGTCGTGCCCTCGACACCCTTGTGTTCGAAAAGCGTGAGTGCGGTCTCGCTGATCTCGACATTCGTCTGCTCGCGTCGTCGCTCCCGCAGCCCCAGCGGGCCGGCGGGCAGGTCAGGCGACACGGAGAACGCTTCGGGTCTGGTCATCAAGGGCCTTCGTTATCGGTAGGAGCACACCCCCGCGATGGTCCTCACGTGGTCACCGGTTGTCAATATGGCAGCGTGTGCCATAATGTTGGGGAAGGGTAGGTAATCTATGAATCTCAATATCGGTGATATTTTTCTGTACCCGCACCATGGGTCGGTGACTGTCACAAAGCTCACGACCCGGATGTTCAACGATTTGCCCACCGAATACGTACAGTTCGAAGTCGCCCAGAACGGGCTGTCCATCGAGATTCCGGTAGCGAAAGCCGAATCCATCGGCGTGCGGAATGCGATCAACAACGACGAAGTCGGTCGAGTCTTCGACATCCTGCGCGGTCCGACGGTCGACGACCCGTCGAACTGGTCTCGGCGATTCAAGGCCAACCAGGAAAAGCTGACCGTGGGCGGGATCTTCACGGTAAGTGAAGTCATCCGCGATCTGATGACGCGTTCGCAGGTCAAGCCACTGTCGGCCGGCGAGAAGCGGCAGCTCGAGCACGCAATGCAGCTCGTCATATCTGAACTCGTCCTCGCGATGAAGTCCGACCCCGACGAGACTCGGCGCCGCATCGAAGCGATTTACGAATCCGCCGCCGCCTCTGCGCCGGTGGCTGTCGCAGTCTGACGACACGATCGGCAGCAGCCCCGGACGAAAGTTCGGGGCTGCTGCCGATTTCGTGTGCCACTTCGCGGCCCGTGACGACGTCTCCAGCGCGGGAGTCGAGATCAGCTGCTGCCGAAGAGGTTTCCGAGTGACCCTGTTCCCGAACCGGCTCCGTACGTGATGACTACCGACGAAACAGCATCCGCCCCAGCGACGCTGAACGTTCCGCCGGGCGCGTAGGACGATCC
>NZ_JAAOQS010000187.1:0-8958 GCF_011603105.1 Rhodococcus sp. A14
CCGCTCCGGCTCAGGTTCAGGCACCCGCCCCGGTCCAGCCCGCCGCACAGCAGGCGCTCGACGCCGCGCGTCAGGTCGCCGAGCAGAACGGCTACGGACAGCAGTTCCAGCAGCTGGTGGACACCAACCCGCAGCTGGTCGACGCACTGCGCTGATCTTTTGCTCATACGACGAGGCCCTGTCATCCGGTTCGGATGACAGGGCCTCGTTCTCGTTGTGGCCGAGACGCCGCTACTTCGGGATCGCCTCGTACGCGGCGACCGCCTTCTGGACGCGAGCGAGCGCTGCGCCGTAGGCCGCGAAGTCACCGCTGCGCTGCGCCGACGTCAACGCGTCGAGGGATGCGTCCAACTCTGCCACGGCCGCCGAGACATCCGTGCCGGACGGCGGTGTCGCCGGAGCGGTGGGCGCCGGTGCCGCACCCTGATCGACGGGCGGCGTGGTGCCGGTCTCCGGGGGCGTCCCTTCTTCCGCACTGGGTGCCGTCGCCACCGAACCCGTGCCGGCGCCGAACACCTGGTCGAGCGCCTGCGCCAACGTCGGGGCGTACCCGACACGCACACTGTTACTCGGCGGTGGCTCGCGGTAGCTCACCAGCACTCGGGACAGCTGCGGGAACGTCGACGTGTTCGGGCCCGTCGAACTTCGCTCCGTATACATCGGTTCGACATAGAGGATGCCGCCGTCCGCGATCGGCAAGGTCAGCAGGTTGCCGTACTGAATCTTGTTCGATCTCTCGAGCAGGGTTCTCTCCGACGCCACCCGGGGATCCGAGATCATCGAGTTCTGGGTCTGCTGCGGACCCTGGGTCTGCGTGTCCGTCGGCAACTGAAGCACGGTGAACTTGCCGTAATTCTCCGGATCCGACTTCACCGACAGATATGCGGACAGGAACTCGCGACTGTAACCCACCATCGCACTGGTCAGATTGAACGACGGTTTCCCGGTCTCGGGATCACCGACCAGCACGTAGTACGGCGGCTGGTTCGCGCTCGTGTCGATCGTGGGATCGCTCGGAACCGACCAGAACGCGTTGTTGGTGAAGAACTCCTTCGGATCGTCCACGTGGTACTTGGCGAGCATCTCGCGCTGCACCTTGAACAGGTCCTCGGGATAGCGGAAGTGCGCACGCAGTTCGTCGGGAATCGAATCCGCCGGCTGAACCGCATCCGGGAAGACACCCATCCACGCATCGAGCACCGGATCGTTCTGGTCCACCTGGTAGAGCTTCACGGTGCCGTCGTACGCGTCGACGGTGGCCTTCACCGAGTTGCGGATGTAGGACACCTCCTTACGGGGCAGCAGGCGGCCGGTGTTCTGGTCGATGCTGTCCTCGACGAGTCCGTCGAGCGAACTGCGCTGGGCGTACGGGTAGTCCTGCAACGTGGTGTAGGCGTCCACGATCCACACGACCTTGCCGTCGACGACGGCCGGGTACGAGTCGCCGTCCGCGGTCAGCCACGGGGCGACGTGCGTGACCCGGTCCCGCGGGTCCCGGTTGTAGATGATCTTGGAATCCGAACCGATGGCACCGGAGAACAAGATGTTGCGCTCGGTGTACTTGGCCGCGAACGCCAGCCGGTTGAACCAGTTGCCGATCGGCACACCACCGGAACCGGTGTACGTGTAGCGCGAGGTGTCGGTGTCGTACTCGCGCGGGTCCGAACCCTCGGATCCGCCGACGATCGCGTAGTCGGCGTCCGTGTCGGCGATGACCTCGCCGTAGTAGATGCGCGGCTGCTCGACCGGAATGACCTGATTACCCGCCTCCTGCGAGGCGATGTCACTGACCATGTAGACGGGGTAACCGCTGTTGCTGTTCGCGGCTTCCTCCGCGGACTCGCCGGCAGCGGCGTTCACCCGATTCGCGGGGGCCGCGACCAGTCCGTTGCCGTGCGTGTAGACGGTGTGCTTGTTGATCCAGTCCGTCTGGTTACCCGTCAGGCTCTTGGACGACAACTCGCGGGCCGCGACGATGTAGTCACGCAACTGCCCGTCGATGTCGTACCGGTCGATGTCGAGCGTCGGCGGGAACCCGTAGAAGTTCTTCAACTGCTGCTGCTGGGTGAACGTCCGCGACAGGATGTTCGGATCGAGCAGTCGCGTGTTCTCGATGGTCATGACGTCGGCGGGCACGTCCCGCGGCGGCTTCGTGCCGTACCCCTGATAGTCCTGGTACTCGACCTTGTCGTCGGTGATGCCGTACGCCTGCCGCGTGGCGGCGATGTTCCGCTCGATGTACGCGCTCTCCTTGTCGGCGGCGTTGGGACGCACCGAGAACTGCTCGACCACGAGCGGCCATACGGCGCCGACCAGGATCGAGGAGAGCACGAGAAGCGCTGTCGCCATTGCGGGAATCCGCAGATCGCGGAGGAAGATCGCCGCGAAGAACGCGCCCGCGCAGATGACCGCGATGGCCAGCAAGATCAACTTCGCCTGCAGCACCGCATTCATGTCGGTGTAGCTACCACCGGTGAACGTGGGTTCCTTGCGGCTGCTCGACAGCAGCGAGTAACGGTCGAACCAGTACGCGACGGCCTTGAGAAGAATGAACGTTCCCGCGAGCACCGCCAACTGGACGCGCGCCGCATTGGTCAGTGCCCCGCCCCGGCCCGCCAGCTTCAGCCCGCCGAAGATGTAGTGCGTCACCAGGCTCGCGAAGAACGCCAGCAGAACCGCGACGAACAGCCAGTTGAGGACGAAACGGTAGAACGGCAGATCGAACGTGTAGAAGCCGACGTCGAGGCCGAATTCGGGATCGGCGACGCCGAACGCGCCGCCGTTGACGAACAACTGCACCGTCACCCAGCTGGACTGGGCGATCAGCCCGGCGAGCAGTCCCACCGCGATCGGAATGGCCAGGCCGAACAAGCGCAGCCGAGTCATCACCGTGGTCCGGTACCGCGCCACCGGATCGTTGGGACCCGACACCGGGACGAACACCGGCCGCGAACGGTAGGCGAGCAGCAGTGCCAGCCAGACGATTCCGCCGACCACGACCCCGACTACGAGGAAGAGGAGCAGACGGGTGACGAGGACCGTGGTGAACACACCACGGAATCCGACCTCACCGAACCACAACCAGTCCGTGTAGGTACTGATGAGCCGAGGGCCCACCAGCAACAGGGCAGCGACGACAAGCGCCAGCACCAGCAGCACTCGGCTGCGTTTGGACAACGACGGTAAACCTGCGGGGGGCCGCATGCCCACGTGCCACACTCCAAGAACTCGGCGACGCTGTCGCGCCGCGATCAACTGCACCGTTCGTTCGTCCACACCCGAACAGCAAGGGCGTGACCGTTTCGTCCCACTCTACGTAACAACCGAGAGATGCGGCCGTCGGTCCTGTTCCGGGGGTGCGAAGATGGGTCTCGTGAGTGAAGAGAATGTGAACCGAGAGACGGACGCCCTCGCCCGCTGTGTGCGCGAGGTGGTCGAATTCGTCGATGCCGGAGGGTGGGATCAGCCGCCCCAGATGTTCGCACTCGTCCCGACCGAACTGCTCGCGGCCGCCGAACCGAGCCTGCTCGACCAACTCGCCGACGGCGCGGAATTGACCCCGGTGGAACAGGATCCGTTCCCCGACGACATCGACGGCGGGTCGCGCGCACTCGACGAATTCCTCGCCACCACCAGCTGGCCGGAGTCCGTGGTGGGGTGCGCACTCGTTCAGGAGATCGTCGTTCTGCCGCCCGAGGCGGAGTCCGATCTCGACGACGCGCTCGTCCCCCTGCTGTCCGATCGCGACGCCGCCGACGACGCCGCGCGGGCCGCGGCCGAGTCGCATCCCGACCGCCGGTCCGCCCGGTTGATCGCCGCCGTGCTGCGCGACGGACCGTCGTTGTGCCTGATGCAGTTGCGCCCCGACGAGGACGCCGACCCGTACGCAGGGATCGAACTACTCACCTACGACGATCTGGCACCGAACCTCATCAGCGCGTTGTACGCCACCCTCGACGCGACCGAGGAGGACTGACCGCTCAGCAGTGCGGCGCGTCCGCTCCGGTATTGATGGCCTCGAGCGCATCGACGGCTCCGTCGAGGTTCTCGACCTTCACCAGCCGGAGCCCGTCGGGCGCACCCTGGCGTGCCTCGTCGCAGTTCTTCGCCGGCACGAGGAACGTCTCGGCGCCCGCCTCCTCCGCGGCGATCAACTTGTACTTGATGCCGCCGATGGGGCCGACGTCGCCGTCGGAGTCGATCGTGCCGGTGCCGGCCACGAACTTGCCGCCGTTGAGTTCGCCCGGGCTGAGTTTGTCGATCACGGCGAGGGTGAACATGAGCCCTGCCGAGGGGCCGCCCACGTCGGCGAGGTTGAAGTCGATCGTGAACGGGACGTCCGGGATCTCCTCGGGAGTGATCCCCAGGTAGCCCTTGGACTCGTCGTCCGGGCGTGCGCCGAGCGCCACCCGCACCGTCGTCTCGGCGCCGTCGCGCCGGATCACGATCGGCACCTCCGTGTTCGGGGGCACATCGGCCACCGCCTCCTGCACGCCACCGACCGTCGACACCGGCTTTCCGTCGACACTCACCAACACGTCGCCCTCGCGCAGCAGTCCCTGGGAGGGGCCGTCCTCACCGACCTTGGCGATCCGCAGGTTGACCGGCTTGCCCAGGAAGTGGAGTGCCGCGAGTTCCGCGCTGTCCTCCGACTGCTGGAAGTCGGCGTCGTTCTCCTGCTTGACCTCGTCCTTCGACTTGTCCGGCGGGTAGACCTCCTCGCGGGGGACGATGCCCTGGCGCCCACTGGCCCACAATCCGAACGCTTCGAACACGTTGAGGTCGTCGCGCACCGCGACCGTCGTCATGTTGAGGTGGCCGGTGGTGTCGTCGACCTCCGTTCCCTCGATGGCGACGACTTCCTCACCACCTACTTCGCCGAGTGTGTTGAACGTGGGTCCCGGCCCGAGGGCCACGTACGGCACCGTGATCACCGTGCCGAGAATTCCGAGTACCACGATCGGGGCCAGCGCAGCCAGAAGCGTCACGATCCGTCGATTCACCTGGACCAGCGTAGAGCGCGAACCCGCGGACACGACTGTCGGCCGTCCGCGTGTTCGCCGTCAGCGTGACGAGGTGGACAGCCACGGAACCATGCGCCTTGTACCGTTGAGTCATGAGCAATCCGCCCTTCGGCTTCTCCAAACCCGACGACGATCCCGATCGTGACAAGAACACGGGGGATCAGAACGGGCCCGACCGCGACAAGAACGCGGGCGGTTCCGGCGACTTCGGTTTCGGGGCGGGTGGTTTCCCCGCCGGGGGCTTCGACCCGGCCTCCCTCGGCCAGATGCTGACCCAGTTCGGCCAGATGCTGAGCGGGATGGGCACGTCGATGGGGTCCGGTGAGCAGAGCGGCCCGGTCAACTACGAGATCGCGAAGAAACTCGCGCGCCAGCAGATGGGGTCGGTCGCGCCCATCACCCAGGGCAACTCCGAGGCGATCGCCGATGCCTCACGGCTCGCGGAACTGTGGCTCGACGCCGCGACGACGCTGCCGGCGGGCGCGACGAAGACCGTCGCGTGGACGCCCAACGACTGGCTCGACAACACCCTCGACACCTGGAAACGGCTGTGCGACCCGGTCGCGGAGAAGGTGTCCGGCATGTGGGTGCAGGGGCTGCCCGAGGAAGCGCAGCAGATGGCCGGCCCGATGATCGGCATGATGAGCCAGATGGGTGGCCTCGCGTTCGGCTCCCAGCTCGGCCAGGCCCTGGGCCAGTTGTCGAAGGAGGTGCTCACCTCCACCGACATCGGTCTCCCCCTCGGTCCGGCAGGCACGGGCGCACTGCTTCCCGCCGCGGTGGAGCGGTTCAGCAAGGGGCTCGAACAGCCCGACCGCGAGATCCTCGTGTTCCTCGCCGCGCGGGAGGCCGCCTACCAGCGCCTGTACAGCCACGTCCCGTGGCTGCGTCAGCGTCTCCTCGCCACCGTCGAGGAATACGCCCGCGGCATCACGATGGATTTCTCGGCCATCGAGGACATGGCGAAGGGACTCGACCCGTCCGCGCTGACCGATCCGTCGCAGCTCGAGAACATCCTGCAGCAGGGCGCATTCGAACCCCAGACCACACCCGAGCAGAAGCAGGCCCTCGAGCGACTCGAGACACTGCTCGCCCTCATCGAGGGCTGGGTCGAGGTCGTCGTCGCGTCGGCACTGAACGACCGACTCCCCGGCGTCGCCGCCCTCAGCGAGACGCTGCGCCGCAGGCGTGCGACCGGCGGACCCGCCGAACAGACGTTCGCGACGCTCGTCGGACTCGAACTGCGTCCCCGCAAGGTCCGGGAGGCCGCGCAGCTGTGGACTCGCCTCACGTCCGAGTCGACCATCGACGCCCGTGACGGCGTATGGGCCCACCCAGACCTGCTGCCCGACTCGTCCGATCTCGACAGCCCGGATGCGTTCGTCGAACGTGTGCTCGGACGCGGCGACGGCGGCGATTTCGACAATCCGATGGCACAACTGGAGGCAACCGAGGCCCGCGAGCGGGCCGAGGAGGCCGAGCGCGGCAAGTCCGGCAAGGACGACGACCCCGAGTCCTGACCTTCTGACCCCACCAATTTTTCGATAGCGGGAAATCCACAGGTCGAAGCACGTTTCGGCCTGTGGACAACCCGCGTTTTCGGCGCTGATGCCGGGTCGTGGCCTGCGATCCTCAGCGTGTGACCATCCAGCCCACGCGACACGTCGGTGTCACTCTCGATCCCAGGATCGCCGTACTCGTCCGCCCCGACGGGCGCCTGCAGTTCGGCTGGGATCCCGAGCGCGCTCTCGTACTCGCCCCGCCTCCCGGGGTCCGGACCGAGCAACTCCTCGCCGTCGTCCGACTGCTCGACGGCAAGAACTCGCGGCCGCACATCCTGTGGACTGCCGTCGGGTACGGCATTGCGCCCACGGACGTGTCGAAGCTTCTCGGCGACCTCGACCGGGCAGGTCTGATCGATGTCGCCGGGACATCCCCCGTCGCGGACACGATCACGATCCGCGTGCACGGGCGCGGCCCGCTGTCGGATGCGGTGTCGGCCGGGCTCACGGACGGCGGCATCCGGGTATCCCGCTCCTTCCGCTATTCCGCCGACAGCGACGTCCGGCGGTGGAACGCCCTGTGCGTCGTGCTCGCGGACGATCTGGTGGCGGAACCTCGGCTCGTCGCGGATCTGGTCCAGAACGGGACACCGCACCTGCAGGTCCGGCTGCGTGACGGCCGCGGTGTCGTCGGCCCTCTCGTGCTCCCGGGCAACACCAGTTGCCTGCGGTGCGCCGATCTCCTCCGCGCCGCGTACGACGAGGACTGGCCGCACCTGTCCGCTCAGCTCCTCGGGACGGTCGGGCACGCGAGCCCCGCCGTGATCATGGCCACGGCCGCAGTCGCCCTCGGCCAGCTCGAGGCCGTCTTGGCCGCGCCGCGAGGCGCGCCGCCCAGCAGCCTCGACGCGACGCTCGAGATCGATCTCGGGGCGCACCGGCTGGTGACCCGGCGCTGGCCGCGGCAGGCGAGCTGCAGCTGCACGTACCTGGCACCCGCTGCGGGCGAATCGAACCGCCTTCGGTCATGATGCATGATGGTGGGGTGTCCGACATCCCCCGCAGGAGTTCCACCCGCACCGCCAAACTCGCGAGCATCCCGTTGGGGATCGCGGGGCGTGCTGCGATGGGCTTCGGCCGGAAGCTGACCGGCGGCGACAAGGACGAGATCGACGCACAGCTGAGCGCCAAGGCCGCCGAGCAATTGTTCGCGGTCCTCGGCGAACTCAAGGGCGGCGCCATGAAACTCGGGCAGGCGCTCAGCGTCATGGAGGCGGCGATCCCCGAGGAGTTCGCGGAGCCCTACCGTGAATCGCTGAACAAGCTGCAGGCGCAGGCGCCTCCCCTGCCCGCGCGGGCCGTCCACAGAATGCTCGACCAGCAGCTGGGCACCAAGTGGCGTGACCGGTTCCAGTCGTTCGACGACACCCCGACCGCATCGGCCAGCATCGGCCAGGTACACCGCGCGGTCTGGGCCGACGGTCGCGACGTGGCCGTCAAGGTTCAGTACCCCGGCGCCGACGAAGCGCTGCGCGCCGACCTGAAGACGCTCGGCCGATTCGCGGGACTGTTCGCCTCGGTCATGCCCGGCGTCGACGTGCGCCCGGTCATCGACGAGTTCACGGCCCGCACCGAGGAAGAACTCGACTACCGGATCGAGGCGAACAATCAGCGCCGCTTCGCCAAGGTGTACGACGGGGATCCGCAGTTCGCGATTCCGCACGTGGTCGCCAGTGCCCCCAAGGTCGTGGTCACCGAATGGATGTCGGCGAAGCCGCTGTCGGCCATCATCGCCGACGGCACCCCCGAGGAACGCAACACCGCGGGTGCACTGCTCGCGGAGTTCCACTTCGCCTCCCCCACCCGCGTCGGCCTGCTTCACTGCGACCCGCATCCGGGTAACTTCATGCTGCACAGCGACGGCCGCCTCGGTGTCATCGATTTCGGTGCCGCCGCACCGTTTCCGCACGGGCTTCCCCCGGTGCTCGGGTCCATGGTCCGGCTGGCGCTCCACGAGCAGTTCGACGAACTGACGGAGTTGCTGCACGCCAACGGATTCGTCCTGCCCGGCCGAACGGTCACCGACAAGGAGATCGCGGACTACCTGCGTCCCGTCACCGACCCGATCCGCACCGAATCGTTCCACTTCACCCGCGCCTGGCTGCAGAAGGCCGCGGGTTCCGCGACCGACTTCAACAGTGCGCAGTTCCGGACGGCCCGGGCACTGAATCTGCCGGCGGAGTATCTGATGATCTTCCGGGTTCTCGTCGGCTCGGTGGGAATCTGCGCTCAGCTGGACGCATACGCGCCGTACATGGAGATCCTCACGCGGTGGCTCCCCGGGTTCGCCGACCCCGCCCCCGAGGACGAAGACACCGTCTGAGCCCGTAAACACAGAACGGGCGTTCGCCCGGCCCACTCATGTGAGTGGC
>NZ_JAAOQS010000188.1:0-8365 GCF_011603105.1 Rhodococcus sp. A14
CTTCGCTGGCGGCGGGGGCGGGGGGCTTGAGGTTCGACCACTGGCAAAGCGCGCCATTGAGCTCGGCGATGAGGACGCCGATGACGACAGCGCACACAAGAGCGGCGACCCGCCGGATCGCTGAATGCGGCACCCCTGGGGCATCCAGTGTCGCGATGAGCGCAGCCCAGAACGGGTCTTCGGGCTGGATGAAGTCCGGTTGACTGAACGAGTAGGCCATGAGGTTGGGGTGGCGGTGCGCCAGCGTCCGGAAATCTGTGGCAAGCAGGCGGATGCGCTCCTGCCAGGGAGCGTCCTCCAGCATCACGGTGCGGAACTGGGCGCCGACCAACCTCGCCACGCCGCGCAGCAGGGCGTCCTTGTTCGGCACGTGGTGGTACAGCGACATCGGGTTCGCATCCAGCGCGGTCGCGAGTTTGCGCATGGTGAGCGCCTCGACCCCGTCCGCGTCGATGAGCCGCAGGGCGGCGGCATAGATCCCGGCCTCGGTCAGAGGTACCTCTCTCCTCCTCGTTCTCCGCGGCAGTCGCTTCTTTTTTTTCATACGTCGTACGGTATCGGTTCTTTGCGGCGTGTGGACATGGACTCGACCCCCACGGTGACGGAGCAGACACTCCCTCGACCCGGATCGCGCTTGAAGTTCCATACTACGTATGGTTCTGTTCCATACGGCGTACGTTTCCGTGGTGCACCGCGGCACCGACCGGCGCCCTTGCCCATCCCTCTCCACACAAAGGAGCAAGCCATGACCACGTCGAACAACCTTCGCCCCATCCGGTCCCCACGCGGGATACCCCTCCTCGGCCACACGCCGCAGATCCCCAGTACCAACCCCGTGGAGTACTTCGGCGAGCTGTCCAAGCAGTTCCCCGAGGGCATCTACGGCATGGACATCGCTGGCATCGAGCAGGTCTTCGTCTACGACCCCGACCTGGTGGCCGAGATCTCTGACGAGACGCGGTTTTTCAAGCAGATCGAGAAGACGCCGCTGCATCACGTTCGGGACTTCGCGGGGGCGGGCCTGTTCACGGCCCACCAGCACGAAGAGGAATGGGGAATGGCGCACCGTGTCCTCATGCCGGCCTTCAGCCAGCGGGCCATGAAGGCCTACTACGGGCAGATGCTGGAGATCGCCCAGAACCTGGTGGGCAAGTGGGAGCGCAGGGAGGGTCAGCCGGTCCGCATCACCGACGACTACACCCGGCTGACCCTGGACACCATTGCCCTGTCGGGGTTCGGCTACCGGTTCCAGTCCTTCGACGAGGAGGAGCTACACCCCTTCCTCAACGCACTGCTGGGCGCGCTGGTGGAGTCGCTGCGGCGCTCGCAGGAGCTGCCGATGCTGACCAAGCTGCGCAAGGCGGATGACAAGAAGTACCGCGAGAACATCCGGCTGATGCAGAATCTGGTCGAGAGCGTGATCAAGGAGCGCCGTCAGGGGAAGGGCAGTGGTGAGCAGGACCTGCTGGGTCTGATGCTCGAGGCCACCGACCCGGAGACCGGTAAGCTGCTGGCCGACGACAACGTCCGCGACCAGGTGCTGACGTTCCTGATCGCCGGTCACGAGACAACCAGTGGTCTGCTGTCGTTCGCCATGTACTCGCTGATGCGCAACCCGCACGTGCTGGCCCAGGCCTACGCCGAGGTGGACCGGCTGATGCCCGGCGACACGGTCCCGGACTACGACACGATCATGAAGCTCGATGTCATCCCGCGGATCCTGGACGAGACCCTGCGCCTGTGGGCTCCCATCCCGGCATTCGGCAAGGCGCCGATAGCGGACACCGTCATCGGCGGCCGTTACGAACTGAAGAAGGGCACGCGGGTCAACATCCTCGAAGGCCCGCTGCACACCCACCCGAAGGCGTGGGAGCGGCCGGAGGAGTTCGACATCGACCGGTGGCTGCCGGAGAACCGTGCCCAGCACCACCCGCACGCCTACAAGCCGTTCGGTAACGGTGTGCGTGCCTGCATCGGCCGGCAATTCGCGCTCACCGAGGCCCGCCTGGCCCTGGCGCTGGTGCTGCAGAAGTTCAAGTTCTCCGACACCGGCGACTACAAGATGGACGTCAACGAGGCGCTGACGCGCAAGCCGAGCGACTTCGAGCTGGTCGTGCGGACTCGACAGGAGCACGAGCGGACCGTGTTCGGCGCCGTACAGCTGCAGTCGGATGACGTCTCGGCGCCGGCGGCAGTCAGCGGTGTCGGAGTGCACCTGACCGTCGCCTACGGCTCCAGCCTGGGATCGTGCGAAGACCTGGCGCGCACCATCGCCGACCGCACCGAGCGCTCCGGGTTCGGCACCACGCTGACGAGCCTGGACGAGCTGGGTGACAACCTGCCCACCGAGGGCCTGCTCGTCGTCGTCGCCGCCAGCTACAACGGCAAGGCGCCGGACAACGCCCAGCGCTTCGACGACCTGATCGCCGCCGGACTGCCCGAGGGCTCGTTGTCGAACGTACGGTTCGCCCTGCTGGGCGCCGGCAACACCCAGTGGGTGGCGACCTACCAGGCGTTCCCCACGCGGATCGAGGAGGCGCTGCTGGCGGCCGGCGCGACCCCGGTGGTCGAGCGGGGCATCGCGGACGCCGCGGGCGACTTCGACGGCATGGCCTCCCGCTGGATGGACACCCTGTGGGCCACGCTGGCCGAGGAGTACGCCGCCGACACCTCCGACGCGAGCGGACCGCGCTACCAGGTCCAGCTGCTCACCGAGGCGGACGTACGCCCCGCCATCGTCTCCGAGCAGGCCTACCCCCTGACGGTGGTCGCCAACGAGGAACTCGTGGCCGATGCGACCGGGCTGTGGGACTTCAGCATCGAACCGCCGCGCCCGTCGGCGAAGTCCATCACCATCGAACTCCCCGAGGGCGTCACTTACGACACCGGCAACCATCTGGCCGTCTTCGCCAAGAACGAGCCGGCCCTGGTCGACCGAACCCTCGCCCGCCTCGGCGTCGACCGCGACCAGGTCCTGCGCCTGGAACAGCCCGCAGGCGGCCGGACGCACCTGCCGGTCGGTACGCCCGTCACCGCAGGCCTGCTGCTCACCGAGTTCCTGGAATTGCAGGACGTGGCCACCCGCACCCAGGTACGCATCCTGGCCGAGCACACCGATTGCCCGTGGACTCGGCCTCAGCTGGAGGCGTACGCGGCGGACGCCGAGGAAGCCGAGCAGCGCTACCAGACGGAAATCCTCGCCAAGCGGGTCTCGGTGCTGGGCCTGCTGGAGCGCTTCACTGCGGTGGAGCTGCCGCTGGGGGTGTTCCTGGAGATGATGGGGCCGATCCGTCCCCGTTTCTACTCCATCTCCTCGGCCCCGCTGGCCGACCCGCGCCACGTGCGCCTGACCGTCGGTCTCCTCGAAGGGCCCGCCCTGTCCGGTGACGGCCAGTACCGCGGTACCTGCTCCTCCTACATCGCAGGCCAGGAGCCCGGCGACGTCTTCTACGGCTACGTTCGCGTGCCCTCCCCGACCTTCGCCCCGCCGGCCGACCCCGCCACGCCGCTGCTCCTCATCGGTCCCGGCACCGGCATCGCGCCGCTGCGCGGATTCCTGGAGGAGCGCGCCCGGCAGCACGAGAACGGCACGAAGGTGGGCCTGTCGCAGGTCTTCGTCGGCTGCCGCCACCCGGAGCACGACTACTTCTATCGGGACGAGATGCAGACCTGGGAGCAGGCCGGGATCGCCCAGGTCCACAGCGCCTTCTCCGCGGTGACCGGCCACCCTGCCCGTTTCGTGCAGAACGCCATCGCCAACGCCGCCGACACGGTGTGGCAGGCGCTCCAGGACGGCGCGTACATCTACGTCTGTGGTGACGGCCGCCGCATGGCGCCCGCCGTCCGTGAGGCCCTCGCCGCGATCTATCGCCAGCGGACCGGCGGCGACGACGAAGCCGCCCAGCAGTGGCTCGTCCAGCTCGAAGCCGACGAGCGCTACCAGCAGGACGTCTTCGCCTGACCCCCCCAAGACGCCGGGAGGCTTGCGGCCCCATCCGCTGCCCCGCACGCGTCCCGGCCCTCACAAGCCCGTCAGACACCAGCACCCCTAGGCCCGAACCGCCTGGGAGTGCCGCTCACAGAAAGCAGATCATCATGGACACCATGCTCGCCGGACGCTTCCACCTGGACAGCAAGAAGTTCGTCGTGGAAGAGGTCCCCGTCCCCGTGCCCGGACCGGGCGAGATACTCATCGAAGTCAGGGCCGCCGGCGTCTGTCTCTCGGACGTGCACCTGATCGACGGCTCCCTCGTTCCGCTGTTCGCCACCTCCGACGTGGTCACCGTCGGCCACGAGGTCTCCGGGGTGATCCACACCCTCGGCCCCGACCTCGAGAGAGGCCTGACCGTCGGCACCCGCGTCACCCTGGAGGCCGGCAAGACCTGCGGCCGGTGCGCCGGCTGTGTGCGCCGCCGCCCCTGCACCCAGATGCTCACCGCCGGCATCGACTACGACGGCGGCTGGGCCCAGTACACCCTCGCCCGCGAGGACACCCTCATTCCCATCCCCGACAGCCTCCCCTTCGACCAGGCCGCGATCATCCCCGACGCGGTCTCCACTCCCTACGCCGCCGTCGTCGCCACCGCCGGCGTACGCCCCGCCCAGTCCGTCGGCATCTGGGGCGTGGGCGGAGTCGGCGCACACAACGTACGCCTCGCCCGCCTGGTCGGCGCTGCACCGATCATCGCCATCGACCTGCTGCCCAGCGCCCGGGAACGCGCCCTGGAATTCGGCGCGGACCTCGCTCTGGACCCGGCCGCCCCCGACTTCGCCGACCAGGTCCGCACGGCCACCGCCGGGCAGGGCCTCGACTTCGCCTTCGACTGCGCCGGCGTGCCCGCCGTCCGCGAGCAGGCCGCCTCCGTACTCGGCCTCAATGGCTCCCTGATCCTGGTCGGCATCACGCCCAGGCCGCTCACCATCACCGAGGGTCTGACCTTCAACTACATGATGAAGCAGGTACGCGGCCACTACGGCGGCACGCCCGAGTCAGTCACCGAGCTGGTGCAGCTGGCCTCCAGCGGTCGCCTCGACCTGGCCCCCTCCATCACCGACCACATCCCGCTGGCGGACGCCGCCGACGCCGTCCACCGGCTGGAGAACAAGATCGGCGACCCGATCCGCCTCATCCTCGTCCCCTGACACCTCTCCAGTGGGACATCAAAGCCACCCCGGGCGGGGTGAGTGGGCGCCGGTGCCGAGGGACACCGGCGCCCATGGCCTTCCGGTATCTGCTGGCCTGGCACCCGCCGACTCGTAGCCGGGTGCCAGAGCCCGGCGTCCTCCGTGGCGGCGCACGATTCGGAAGTGGAGATGGGAGTCATGCCGGTGTCCGATGTCCTGGCCGCACTCCGCGGCGCCGTGTTGCTCGCTCGAACCGCACGTATTCTCGCGACCGCTCGGCAGAAACTGGGGGACCACCCCGACACGAGTCTCGACAGCATCGCTCAGGCGGCCGGCGTCGCACGGCGCACCCGGTACGGGCACTTCTCCAGCTGGCTAGTGCTGGTCGCCGCCTTGACGCGGGAAGCAGGCCAAGCGCTTCAACAGGCGCCCGCCGCGGCCCGTATTCCAGGTGCCGACCCGCTGGAGGCGATGGCGCGGACGGCCCTGGCGGCATGGGCGGTGGGCGACGAATACCGCATGCTCATCTCCTCGAGGCGCCGGGATCGGGGAGATGAGACCATCCGAGCCATCCTGGCACCGGCGGCCGAAGAGGCCACCGTGCGACGTGGTCAGGAGGAAGGCGTGTTCGCGGACCATGTTCCCGCCCCAGTCCTCGCCCTGGCGCTGGAAGCGCTGATGCCGGCCCTCCTCGATGAGAACGCCGCGTCCACCTGGGCGGATCCCACGGGTGAGGCTGCGGCGACCGCGCTCCTCGTCGCCGCCGGGCGTAGCACCACAGGTGGCTGCGCTCCACGTGGGGAAGGTTCTGCATGAATCAGAGGGGCATGAACGGCGTTCCGACACTCCCTGACCCGTGCATGAACGTGTCCACAGCCTCCACCCCCGATGGCTGCCGCCAGCTCGGAAGGCGGGCCTGTGTCCCACCGCGGCCCTGGAGACGCGTGGCCGAGCCTTGCGGCTACCAACTTTTGCGCAGCGACAGTTGACGCTGTGTGAGGCCGATGAAGCCCCGGGTGCGCTCGCTCCACCCACCTACTCGACCTGGACGACACCGAACGGTTCGGCCTGGCTCCGGGTACTCGGTATGAACGCCTCTCAGCATCAGGCGAGGTAGGGCAGGAGGCGCCGGACCAGGCGGTGGTCTGCCCACCGACCGCTGTGCGGTCGAGCCTGGGCGGGTAACGGACCAGGGACGTAACGTCGCCGCGTGCGTCCGCCGCTTCGCCGCCTCAGTGCGCAGGGACTGGGGCAGCGGAGAAGTGTCCGTCAGTGCCCACGACAGCCGCTCCGCTCCGTCACGGCTCCTCGCGGGTTCGTGCGATATGGCTTTCCACGCCGGCGATCGTGGCGTCCAGCGCATAGCTGAACATCGCGTCGACCACGTCCTTCCGGGGTGGGGGGGCGTCTTCCCCGTCGGGGCCGGGTCGTGCCGGCGGCAAGGTGGTCCACCGCTGGAGTGCTCCGGTCAGTTCGCTGAGCAGCAGCCCCGTGAAGACCGCGCACAGGGAGGCAGCGACGCGCGGGATCTCCGAGGCCGGCAGTTTCGCGGCGGCTAGGACGTCGGTGAGTCCCCGCCAAAAGGGGTCTTCCGGCTGGACGTAGTCGGCGCGCGCGAAGGAGTACGCCATCAGCTTGGGATGGCGGTGCGCCAAGGCGCGGAAGTCGAGCGCCAGTTGGCGCAATCGCTCCTGCCATGGAATGTCCGTCTGCTCCCCCGTGCGGAACTGCGAGCCGACGCGCGCGGCCACGCTGTGCAGCAGCGCCTCCTTGTTCGGCACGTGGTGGTACAGCGACATCGGGTTGGCATCCAACGCGGTCGCGAGTTTGCGCATGGTGAGCGCCTCGACGTCGTCGGCGTCGATGAGCTGCAGCGCCATGGCGTAGATGCCGTCCTTGGTGAGCGGTACGTCCCTCTTCCTCGTCCCCCGTGGTGCCTTCCGCCGCATTTCCATACGACGTATGGTACCACTGAGTATTTCCGTGCGCCGTATGGAAAGTCGTGGTGACGCATCGGCCGCCTTCCCGCGTACCCCCGGCCGAGACCCCTCCTCGCCCTGCGCGGCGATCAACGACTTCCTGCGGTGGCCTTTGTCCAACATGCGGCGTTGAATGTCGCCACCGGGCAAGGTCATCGGCCTGCACCAGCGTCGCCACCGACACCAGGAGTCCTGCGGTTCCTCAAAACCATCGACACCAACACCCCTGCCGAGTTGGACTCCCACCTGGCATGCGACAGTACACAACGCACGAGACCCCAGCGATCAAGAAATGCCTGGCCGGCCACCCACGCGGTTCCAGCTGCATTTCACCCCACCCTCGAGTAGCTGACTCGACCTCACGGAGCGCTGGTCCGCCGAGTCGACCAACCGCACGTTCGCCGCCTCCAAAACCGCCACCTGGTGCGACCGCGCCGCCGCCCGCGACCTCTGGGACCTCTGGGCACTGACCAACCTCGGCGCCATCAACCCCGACACCGCGGCACTGTTCCGCAAACACGGGCCGACAGGGAAGAACCCCGGGAACTACGCCTTCACCAAACCGCCCAGCGACAACGAATGGCACACACAACTCGCCGGCCAAACCCGACTCACCATCACCGCACCCGACGCCCTCCACTGCGAGGGCCCAACTACCGTCGACCCTCAGCGCGCATGATGGCGTCGGAGGAACGCGACGATCTCCGCACGGCGTGGCTATGTGGCTGCGCGCCGTGCAGGAAGAGTGGAACGCCAATGTCTTTTCGTCGCTGCATGTTTGACGCATTACGTGTGGTCGCCGCGCACCGCGCTGGAAGGTGCTGGGCAGGAGGAGTTGCGGGGGAGTTCGGGAGGTGTCAGGGGTGGGGTGTGAGGTGCGCCCATACGGTGCGCCCCTCCGCCTCCCCGAAACTGATCTCACGCAACCTCGCATCCGCCCTCACCCCAATACCGAGCACGTCGGCAAGGATCCACGCAGTCTCCGCGGCGCGAGCGAGATCGGACGTCGCAATCCGCAGCGGCCGGCCCACCTCCGCGCGGCGACGCCGCAGCTCCCGCGCAACCCGGCCGGCATCACGACGCCCCCGGCGTCAGCCGCGAGTCGAACCAGCCGCCCATCAAATCACGCACGGTGTGCTCAGCATGCGGTGCGTCACCACAAACAGCTCATGCATGAGCGGCACAATGAACCCGACACAAGCGAGTACACGGGACATGTCATCTGCCAAGGCCAGAGCGCTCCCCAGGCCCCGGTCCTCCCC